>DATLMT010000140.1:0-2255 GCA_035537135.1 Burkholderiaceae bacterium
ACGAGATCAAGAGTAGTGATTCGACGAAAGTTGCGGAGCACATGGAAAAAGGTGCGCGCTTTGATGTGCTGAAGACTCGCGAAGGCTATTACCGCGCCTGGGATCATCAACTGATGCAGGAGATGTACACGGTCACCTTCAAGCCGGAGGCGCAGGTCAAGGACAGATGGGAGCTATTCAATCTGTCCGCCCCTGTACCTGCCGCCAACCAAAGCCTCGAAATCATTGCGCCCACGCGCGAGGAAAATCCCTGCACGATGCCGGCTTGATGGTTCGTTAGCGCAGCGGCGCGCGAACTCTGACTTCGCGTGCGCTGCGCTTTGCGTTTGCTTGCACGGTGCTGATCCAAATCCTTGAGCAGGTTTTAAACGGCCTGCTGGCCGGCGCGTACTACCTACTGATCGCGCTTGGCTTGTCGCTGATCTTCTCGCTCGGTGGCCTGGTCAATCTCGCGCACGGCGCGTTCTACGCGCTTGGTGCGTACTTCGCCGTGATCGTTGCGGAGCGGCTCGGACTCGGATTTGCCGGCTCGGCGGTCGTGTCTCCGATCGTGGTTGCATTGATAGGCCTCGTGATCGAGCGATTCCTGTTTCGCCGCTTTTATCACGAGGATCCGGCGTTGGGACTGTTGCTGACCTTCGGCCTGGCAATGGTCGCCGAGCAGTCACTGCGCTGGGTGTTTGGCGCGGCGCCGGTGCCCTTTTCGATTCCAACCGCGCTCAGAGGCCAGGTTTTTATTGGCGATTTCATTTACTCGAAGTACCGGCTGCTAATGCTTGCGGTGGCGGTCGTGTGTGTCACCGGCCTCTGGTTTCTGTTGCAGCGAACGCCATTCGGTCGCGTGGTACGAGCAGGTGTCCAGAACCCCGACATGGTCGCTGCGCTCGGAATTTCATTGAAGCCCTACATGGCCAGCATCGTTGCGCTGAGCGTTGGCTTGGCGGCACTTGCGGGTGTGTTGCTAGCGCCTATCTCCGGCGTGCACCCGGCGATGGGCGCCGAGATTCTCACCGCCGCGTTCGTTGTGGTGGTGATCGGGGGGCTCGGCTCATTTTGGGGGGTCGTGTGGGCGGCCTTGATAGTCGGTGTCGTGCGCGGCCTAACGGTTTACTTCCTGCCGCCTGCGGCAGACGCATCAATGTATCTGCTGATGCTGCTCGTGCTGCTGATCCGGCCGCGCGGCTTGACGGGCGAGCGCATTCAGCGCTTCGAGTGAAGCATGCCGCCGATGCTTCGCTCGCCATTGGTCATCGCTGCTGTGTTGATGCTCGTATTGCCGTTCGCGCTGCTCGCCGGCGGGCTGACGATGACCAGCGCCACCGACGTCGTGATCTTTGCGATTGCGTGCATGGCGCTGAATATTCTGGTCGGGCAGACGGGGTTGGTTTCGTTTGGACACGGTGCATGGTTCGGGCTCGGTGCGTATGCCGCGGCGCTCGCACAGCTGCATTGGTTCCGCGGTTCGATGCTATGGCCCGCGTTGTTCGCTCTTGCGTTTCTAACGCTTGCTTCGATCGCGGTTGGATTTCTGGTGCTGCGCCGACGCGGCGTTTACTTCTCGCTGCTGACGCTGGCATTGTCGGCGCTCGTCTATTCAGTTGCCTTTCGGTGGACCGCGTTTACCGGCGGAGAGAACGGGCTTGGCGGACTGTCGCGCGTGAACTGGCTGGGCGCTGATCTGGAAAATCGCTGGGTGTACTACGGGCTCGTTGCCTCAATTGGTCTGGCGACGGTTTACGGCCTGTCGCGCTTCCACACATCGCCGATCGGCAGCGTATTAAACGCGATTCGCGAGAACGAACAGCGTGCGCAATTCATCGGTTATCCGACTACGCGTTACAAGCTCGTTGCGTTCGTGCTGTCGAGCGTGCTGACCGGCTTGGCAGGCGTGCTGTTCGCGTTTCATCACCGCTTTGCTTCGGCGGATCCGACCGCAGTGTCATTTTCCGGCGAGCTGCTGGCGATGGTCATCATCGGTGGGATGCGCAGCCTGCTCGGGCCCGCACTTGGCGCGCTCTTCTACATCCTGTTCCGTGAGTACCTGTCGATCTGGACGGCGCACTGGTTGTGGTTCTTCGGGCTGCTGTTCGTCGGCTTCATCGTGTTTTCGCCGAGCGGCCTCGTGGGGGTGTGGTATCGATTAACCGCGCCCTGGCGCAAACGGCGGATCGAAGCAGCGGCGATGGCGGGCCGCGCGATCGAGCACGGCGTCGAGTTGCCCGCGTTCGTGCGCGCGCATGCGACCGATGCCGGCA
>DATLMT010000141.1:0-2395 GCA_035537135.1 Burkholderiaceae bacterium
CCGCGGAGCGTCACAACAGAGCCTGCTACAGGCAAAGCACGTTCAGTACTGTGCCGCCCATGTGGCAGAAGCATTGCGGCATGCAGCTGCGATCGACCGCATGATCAAAGGCCTGGTCAAAGGCGACGTATGGGATGAGCTGCTGCGACTTGCGCTGCGCTTTGCAAGCCCCCCGCTATCCCCGGCACGGCCGCGGGCCGCCCGCGGCCAAGCCGTGGCATCCGGCGCACGCATCGCTTTGTTCTGACGTTTTCGCAATCGGCTATCATTCGAGCACGATGTGGGTGGCCTGACGCGGCCGCTGCATTCAACTGAGCTGAGCCAATCTGACGACGGCGTGTGATATGGATGTTCAAACCTATATGCATGGGGTTGGACGCGCAGCACGCGCTGCCTCACGCGTCATTGCCAAAGCCGAGACCAGCGCAAAGAACAGAGCTCTCACCGTTGCCGCGCAGGCAATCGAACGCTCCTCCAAACGGCTCCTTTCCGCAAATGCAAGCGACATCGATTCAGCGCGCAAGCACCAGCTCGATAGTGCAGGGATAGATCGCCTGACGCTCACCGAAAATAGCGTCGTAGCCATGGTGGACGGACTGCTGCAGATCGCCAAGCTGCCGGATCCGGTCGGGGAAATATTGAGCATGCGATCGCGTCCATCCGGTATTCAGGTCGGACAGATGCGCGTCCCGCTCGGCGTCGTCGGCATCATCTACGAATCCCGTCCAAACGTGACCGCCGATGCCGCAGCCCTTTGCGTCAAATCGGGCAACGCAGCCATTCTGCGCGGCGGATCGGAAGCGCTTCATTCGAATCAGGCGATTGCCGCATGTATACACGAAGGGCTGGCGGCTGCCGGGTTGCCGGAAACCGCGGTTCAGGTCATCGATACGACGGATCGTGCAGCCGTTGGCGAGCTCATCACGATGCCGGACTACGTCGACATCATCGTGCCTCGCGGTGGAAAGGGCTTGATCGAAAGGCTCATGCGCGAATCACGCATCCCGATGATCAAGCACCTGCATGGTGTCTGCCATGTGTACATCGATGACAAAGCCGATATCGACAAGGCGCTCCGCATCGCGGACAACGCGAAAACGCAGCGCCTCGGGACGTGCAATACCATGGAAACATTGCTCGTCGCGCGTGGGATTTCAGAACGCATACTCCCGCCGCTCTGCAGGATCTACGTCGAAAAGGGCATCGAGCTTCGCGGAGACGAGGTCGCACGCTCGATCGTGCAGATGAAAGCCGCGACGGACGAAGATTGGTATACCGAGTATCTCGGGCCGATTCTGTCGGTGCGCATCGTCGAAGGTCTCGATCAGGCAATCGAGCACATCGCAACCTACGGATCGCAACACACGGACGCGATCGTCACCGAGGACCTCACCCGCGCGCGCCGCTTCACACGCGAAGTCGATTCGAGCTCGGTCATGGTCAATGCGTCCACGCGCTTCGCAGACGGATATGAGTACGGTCTCGGCGCCGAGATCGGCATATCGACCGACAAGCTGCATGCACGCGGTCCGGTCGGCCTGGAAGGGCTCACGTCGTTGAAATGGATTGTTCTCGGCGACGGACACATCAGGCAGTAAGCGTTAAGGAGTAAGACGTGAGCGACGTAGTGGAAGTCAAGGTCCCGGACATCGGCGATTTCAGCAACATCCCGGTGATCGAAGTGCTGGTCAAACCCGGTGACGCGATTGCGAAGGAAGACACTCTGGTCACCCTCGAGTCCGACAAAGCGACCATGGATGTGCCTTCGCCGCTTGCCGGCGTAGTACGTGACCTCAAGATCAAAGTTGGAGACAAAGTCTCCCAAGGCTCCTTGCTGCTGACACTCGACGCGCAGCAAAGCCCGCGAAAAGCGGAAGCACCGCAAGCAAAAGCACCTGCCGCGCCTGCAGCAGCGCCGTCCGCTGAGACGCGCTCAACGCAGAAGCAATCCGTTACGGCCCAAGCGCCGGCCGCAGCCGCGCCCACGCAACCTTCCCGAGTAGCCGGTGCAGACATTCACGCCGAAGTCGTTGTTCTCGGCGCAGGTCCGGGCGGTTACACCGCGGCGTTTCGAGCGGCCGATCTGGGCAAGAAGACGGTGCTCATCGAGCGCTATGCAAGTCTCGGCGGCGTGTGCCTAAACGTCGGCTGCATTCCGTCAAAAGCGCTGCTGCACGTCGCGAGAGTCATCACTGAAGCCGAGGAAGTCGGACACTCGGGTATTACGTTCGGCAAACCGCAGATCGAAGTCGGCAAGCTGCGCGATTGGAAAGCAGGCGTCGTCAGCAAGCTCACTAAAGGTCTTACTGGACTTGCAAAACAGCGCAAGGTTCAGGTGGTGCAGGGGCGCGCCGAGTTCGCGAGCGCACGCACGATGCGCGTCGAAACGAGCAAC
>DATLMT010000142.1:0-2795 GCA_035537135.1 Burkholderiaceae bacterium
ACGCAAGCCGCTATTAATTCGTGCCGCGCTGCCGAACTTCGCTCCGCCCATCGATCGCGTGCGCCTGTTCGAGCTCGCGAGCAATCCGCAAGCGGAAAGCAGATTGATCAACGCTTCGGGCCGCCGCCGATCGTTGCAGCATGGCCCCTTTGCGCGCTTGCCTTCGTTGCGTCTCGCGCGCTGGACGCTGCTGGTGCAGGGCGTGGACTTGCTTGACGACGCAGCGGCTGAATTGCTGGCCCGCTTTCGATTCATACCCGATGCGCGGCTTGATGACCTAATGGTCAGCTTCGCCACCGACGGCGGCGGCGTGGGTGCGCACGTCGATTCGTACGATGTCTTTCTGCTGCAAGCCTTCGGGCAGCGCCGATGGAAGATCAGCCTTCAGCGAGGGTTGCGTGCGTCAAAAGAAACACCTCTTAACAACGTCGCAGGATTTCGTGCATCCAGGGAATGGGTGCTCGATCCCGGTGACATGCTTTATCTGCCGCCGGGTGTCGCTCATGAGGGAACTGCGGTCGGCGAGTGCATGACTTTTTCGATCGGCTTCCGCGCGCCAAGTTTCCAGCAGTTGCTCGAGCCGTGGTTCGCGGATTACGTGGAGCGTGTGAATCCGCGCGGACGATACAAAGACCGAGGCTCTAGCGTCGCTTCTCATCCCGCGGCGCTGCCTCGAACGATGGCTACTCGCGTTCACACTCAGCTCGCGCGCTATAGACCGAGCGGCAGTGATACCCGGCGCTTTTTGCTCCGTCACTTGAGCGAACCGAAGGCAACGACGGTATTCGATGCACCTGCGACCGTGTCGGGCATCCGGCTTCGACGCCGCGCGAGCGCACGCGGCTTAAGGCTCGATCGCAAGACACGGCTCATCTACTCCGGCGCGGTGTTCGGCATTAACGGAGATCTAGTCATTGCCCCGCGCGGTGCGAGTGAGACGCTGCATATGCTTGCCGATCGGCGCGCTCTTTCCGCGCTTCAACTACAGCGCGCACCCTCCTCCACCTGGCCGCTGCTGCTTGGCTGGTACCGCGCCGGCTGGATCACGATCCTCGACTAAAATTTTGCATGGATTCCGAACAACCGCCGGAAGAATCTTCGGCGTCCCCGGCGCCGCAACGCACGTTAATCACCTCGCGCGCCGAAACGCACGCCGCCGTGGTCCAAACGATCGAAGTGGCGACGCGCCGCGTGCTATGCCTGCACTCCGACCTTTCGATCTTCGATCTTGCACGGACGGAGGTCGTCAGCTTGCTTTCGAAATTTCTGCTCGCACATCGCAGTGCGCGCGTACGCTTGCTTGTCGACGATGCGGTCTGGCTTGATACGCGCGCCGCCCGGTTGCGCGCGCTACAGCTGCGCTTTCCGCTGGCGCTCGAAATGCGTGTTGCATCCCTCGATGATCCCGTCGGTGACGACGCCACGCTGATCGCAGATGAAGCAACAGTTCTTGACATGAAGCCGACGGCACAGGCGCGCGGTGACCTGTGGCTCAATAACAAGCCGCACGCGCAGCCGCTGATCGCCGCGTTTGGTAGGCGCTGGGAGGCAGCTGCGCATAATTTGCCCGTCGTTCCCCTTGGGCTCGGATGACTGAATTCGCTGCCTGGCATTGATCTTGCCTAAGGCGCATGACCGTGCGTCTATACTCGCGGCCAGTTCCACCACAACCAACCAAAGACAACTTCCGAACAACTATGAAGGGTTTGTACAAAATGAATAAGTCGTTATTGCTCGCTTCGATGATCGTCGTTGCGCTCGCCGCTTGCGGCAGAAAAGATCCAGCGCCCCCAGCGCCCGCACCTGCGCCCGCGGCTACGCCGGCCCCCGCTCCGACAGCTGCACCGGCGACGACGACTACCGCGCCTTCAACGACGACTTCCACGACGACCTCGGCAATGCCCGCGGGTGATTCGATGAAGTCTGACTCCATGAAAACGGACTCGATGAAGTCCGATACCGGCGTCGCGAAAACGGACGACAAGAAGACCAACCCGGTAGAGGATGCGAACAAGGCCGCGGCCGTTACGGCAGTGGATGCCGCCAACAAGAAGGCACAGCCCCCCGTCAAGCCATAAGGCAAGCAGCAGAGGTACTTGAAGGCCGGCACTCGCCGGCCTTTTCTATTTCATGGCGCCCGCTAAACCGCGCGCCAGGCCAGGCCGTCGTCCTGGCCGGCCACCGCAATCTCCTCGGTGCGGCAATCGAGCGCAACCGAGAGCGCAAGCTGCGCCAGAAACGGCGTGTTGTTGATCTTCGAAAGGTGCGCGGCTGCGATCCACCCGAGTTGCCGGCAATCGAGCCTCCGCAATATCTTGGCGGCCTGGCTGTTCGACAGGTGTCCGAGCGCACCGCCGATCCGCGTTTTCAGAAAATTGGGATACGCGCCGGAATGAAGCATGTTTTCATCGTGATTGCATTCAAGCAGCAGCGCATGAACGCGGCTTAACGCACGCACGATGATCTCGCTGCAATGGCCGGCATCGGTCAGCAGCCCTGCTCGGCGATCGCCGTCGGTGAAGACGAACTGCAGCGGCTCGGCGGCATCGTGCGGCACCGCGTACGGATCGACCGCCAGCGGACCGAGTTCAACGCGCAAGCCGGCGCAAATCGGATGCAGCTCCACACCACTGTCTTCAAATCCCGACGATCGCGCGGTGCCGCGCGAGCAGTACACGGGTATTCCCGCCTTGCACGCGAATCGCGCCACGCCGCCGGCGTGATCTGAATGTTCATGCGTAACGAGAACGGCGTCGATGTCGCGCAACGACAGACCCGCGCGTCCCAGCCGGCGG
>DATLMT010000143.1:0-4198 GCA_035537135.1 Burkholderiaceae bacterium
TTGTCGTGTTCCATCGGTCTTGCGCCGAATAAATTGATTGCGAAGATCGCATCCGAGCTCGACAAGCCGGACGGCCTCGCGATCATTACTGAAGCGGAGATCGAAGCACGATTGTGGCCAATGCCCGTGCGCCGGTTGCACGGGGTAGGGCCGAAGGCGGCAGCCAAGTTGGCGCGGCTCGGCATTGCGACCATCGGCGAGCTGGCGCAGGCCGAGGCGCCCTGGCTCGCGCAGCACTTCGGCAAAGCGAATTCAGCCTGGATGCACGCTGCGGCCAACGGGCGCGACGACCGCCCGGTCGTCACGTTTTCGGAGCCCCGGTCGATCAGCCGCGAGACGACGTTCGAGCGTGACCTGCACGCAGTGCGCGACCGCGCACAGCTGACGCGCATTTTTACTGAGCTATGCGTCGAGCTGAGCGGCGATCTGCAGCGCAAGGCGTACGCCAGCCGAACGATCGGCATCAAGCTGCGCTTTGAAAACTTCAAGACGGTTACGCGCGATAAAACGATTGCGACTCCGACCGCAGACGCCGATCAGATCAGGCACGCCGCTGGCGAATGTCTGAAGCGGGTCGATCTTGAAAAGCGCATTCGCCTGCTTGGCGTGCGCGCCGGCAACCTGTCGCCGATAAGTTAGAAGCAGCTAGGCGGAAACTGCGGGCCGGGCGCCGCGATGAAACCAAAGCACCGACAACATCACCGCCATCAACGCAAACAGTGCCGCAATCGCACTGAAAAACGCGCTGACTTCGGTTTCCTTGCGCTCCATCGACAGCTTGGTACTCAGATTCGCATAGACCTTGCGCAGATCGGCGCCGGTGCCGGCGTGAAAGTATTCGCCGGCGGTCATCTTCGCAACCGCCTTTAACGTCTCTTCATCAAGCCGCACGTAGAACGAGTAATTGTCCATGCTGATCGTCGTGCCTTCGATGGTGTCGAAACCGACGGTGTAAACGCGCACACCGCGCTCGGCCGCCATTTTTGCGACTTCGATCGGATCCGGCCCGGCCGTGCGGCGGCCGTCGCTCAACAGAATGATGACGCCGGATGCATACGACCCCGGCGCCATTGGTTGCACCACCTTCTTCGACTCGCTCTTGCGCGGAGCGTCGATCGGCACCGCACCGCCCGGGTGACCACGTGATCTGGCCTGGTTCGCGATCACCGTTTCGATGTCGATTCCTTCCTCCGGAAACAGCATCGCCAGCGCAAGAATCAACCCGCTGCCGGTAGCCGTTGCACGCTGCAGTTGAAAGCGGTCGATCGCATCGAGCATGTCCTGCTTGTTATCGGTCGGCGTTTGCACGACGTTGGCGGTACCGGCGAAGGACACGATGCCGAGGCGAACGTTGCGCGGCAGGTCTTCTATAAATGCTTTGGCAGCGACTTGTGCGGCGCTGATCCGAGTCGGCTCCACATCAGTGGCCTGCATGCTGCGCGATACGTCCATCGCCATCGCGATGGTCATATATTGGGACGGCAGCACAACCGACGCAGTCGGGCGCGCGATCGCCACAATCGCCGCGGCCATTGCTACCAGAAACAGCGCCGGAGGTACATGACGGCGCAACCGCTGGCCGCGCACCGCTTCGCGGACCAAAATCAGGCTCGAATAGCGGATCGCTGAGCGTTTACGCCGGCGCAAAATGGCGATGTACGCTGCGACAAGCAGTGGGACCGCCAGCAACAGCCAGAGCATGTCCGGCCACAGAAAACGCATCGTTGATCTCTCTCGACGCCTTATCGCGTTATAAGGCGACACCATCGCAACTTCGGGCGCGAACCATTTTCCCGAAAGTGTGCTCATATGACAGGCCGAATACCGGCACCGTTCCTGCCCACGCGCTTTTGATCACTCTATCACTCGTCCGTGCTATTTTTTCCCGATGAAGCGTCCCGCGCTTTATAGCGCCGCAAAGCCCGTACGGGCCGACCCTGCGCCCGTGCCGGTCGAGCGGCCCGCCGCGAGCCCTACCCTGACTCGTCCGGCTCCCCTTCGCCCCGGACGCCTTCGTACCTTCGCAAACCGTCACGACCGCACGCTGCTGCTGTTCGCCGGCATGCTGATCGCGCTGGCGCTGTTCGTCGCGCGCGACCGCATGCAGCCGGCGCCGAGGGAGCTTGCGCAGGACGACATCGACGCTGCCGTTTTGCACACGTTGGAGAACAAGACGCTGCCGTCGCGCGCCGCAAAAGCTGCTGCGACCGTGATGCCGTCGGTAGTCCGGGTACGCGGCTATGACGAGGACGACGAACCGGGCGCGGGCGAGCGGATGAACGGAGTCGGCTCCGGCGTTGTGATCGTCGACAACGGAACGATTTTGACTAATCTGCACGTCGTCACCGGGGCCAAGCGGATGTCGGTGACATTCTTCGACGGCACCGAGTCCGAAGTCGAAGTCATTCGCGCGTATCCGGAAAACGATCTGGCCGTCATTCGCGCCAAAAAATTACCGGACGACTTGCAGGCGGCAACGCTCGGATCGACCGCTCATCTGCAACAGGGCGACGAGGTGGTTGCGGTCGGATTCCCGTTCGGCATCGGTCCTTCGACCAGCGCCGGTGTGGTGTCGGGGCTCGACCGCGAGTTTCGATCGAAGGAAGGCAAGCGCATTCTGACCGGCCTGATCCAGTTCGACGCTGCTGCCAACCCGGGCAACTCGGGCGGGCCCCTGGTCACCATGAGCGGCGAAGTGATCGGCATTGTCACCGCCATTCTTAATCCCACCGGCCCGACTTTCGCCGGCATCGGCTTCGCTGCAACGATCGAATCCGCCGGCGGCGCCGTCGGCATTCCACCCTTTTGAGGCGCGGAAAAGTGCAAACCTACTTTTCCGGGATTTGTTAGCGAACAAATCGCTGGCAAAGCCAGACGATTTTCCGAAGCACAACTACAGGACAAGCATGGACGAATACTCAAGCCGCAACGCGGGCGCTCTGATGCAAAGCGTGCTGTACGAAGTCAAACGCATCGTCGTCGGACAGGATCATTTTCTGGAGCGCGTATTGGTCGCGATCCTTGCGCAGGGGCATTTGCTGGTTGAAGGCGTACCTGGCCTGGCGAAGACGCTGACCGTCAATACGCTCGCAAAAACAATTCGCGGGCAATTCAAGCGCATCCAGTTCACACCTGATCTGCTGCCTGCGGATCTGATCGGCACGCGCATGTACAACCAGCGCTCCGGCGAGTTCTCGACCGTGCTTGGCCCGGTATTCACCAACCTGCTGCTTGCCGACGAGATCAACCGCGCACCAGCCAAGGTGCAGAGTGCTTTGCTTGAAGTAATGCAAGAGCGGCAAGTAACGATCGCTGGCGAATCGCATCGTGTGCCCGAGCCGTTCCTTGTGATGGCGACGCAGAACCCGATAGAAACCGAAGGGACGTATCCGCTACCCGAGGCTCAAGTCGATCGGTTCATGATGAAGGTGTTGGTCGGCTACCCGAGCGAAGAGGAAGAATTTGTCATCGTCGAGCGCGTCACCGGTGTGGCAACCACCGTTAGTGCGGTGTGTTCGACAGCGCAGCTGATGGAGCTTCAAGCGGAGTGCCGCAAGATCTACGTCGACCCCGGCCTGATGCAATACGCAGTCAAGCTGGTCTCGGCGACGCGGCGGCCGGATCGCTACAACCTGAAGGACATGGCGCGCTACATCACTTTCGGCGCCAGCCCGCGCGCGACAATCAACTTGATCGAAGGCGCGCGCGCATTGGCGTTCCTTCGTTCCCGTAACTACGTGCTGCCCGAGGACGTCATCGATTTGGTGCCCGACGTCATGCGCCATCGGCTCGTGCTGAGCTACGAGGCGTTGTCCGACGGGTTGACCGCCGACCAGATCGTGATGCGTGTGCTGCAGGCGATCCCTGCGCCGGATAAACCGCTGGAAGCGCATGTTCGGGTTGCCGCGGCGTAAGCCGCCGGGCGAAACTTCCGCAGCCAACGAGCCGCTCGCGCGGCCCGACTCGGAGCTGTTGCTGCGCCGGCTCGAGTTCACGGTGCTGCGGAGGCTCGACGGCCTGCTGCAGGGCGATTATCGAACCTTGTTTCGCGGGTTCGGACTCGATCTCGCGGACCTGCGCGAGTATCAGCTGCACGACGATGTGCGCTACATCGACTGGAATGTCACGGCGCGATTGCAGACGCCGCACGTGCGCGAGTTCCAGGAAGATCGCGAAGTTGCGGCGTGGTTCATCCTCG
>DATLMT010000144.1:0-3043 GCA_035537135.1 Burkholderiaceae bacterium
GGTCCTCTGGTGGGTCTTTCGCCTCGCACCGAAGCGACCGCGCCACCAGCAGCGCCGAAAGGCAAGCCAACACCGGCGAAAGCTGCCCCCGCCAAGCTTCCCCCTGGCAAAGTATTTCCGGACAACGATTTCAACGTGCAGAAGCTGAACGCGATGGATGCCGACGTTCAGCTCACTGCGGCCACGCTAAAAATTCCTGAGCAGGTTCCGCTCGAAAATTTTTCTACTCATTTGAAGCTGAACAACGGGTTGCTGGTGTTGGATCCGCTGAACTTCGGTCTTGCCGGCGGCAATCTGGTGTCAACCATCACGCTCGATGCGCGCAGCAATCCGATTGCCGCTAAAGCGTCGATCGATCTGCGCCGGGTACGGCTCGGGCAATTGTTTCCAACAGTCGACACGATCAAGAACACCAGTACGGGTTCGCTCGGTGCGCAAATTCGACTGGCAGGTCGCGGCAATTCGATCGCGGACATGCTTGCCACGTCGGACGGAACTATCAGTGCCGGCATGGCCGGCGGCCGCGTCTCGGAGCTAGGAATCTGGCTCGTCAATTTGCATGGCGGGGAGTTGATACCGCTGCTGTTCGGCGGCGATCGTCCGACTCAGATCCGCTGCGGCGCGGTTTCATTCGGCGTCGATGACGGCGTGGCCACGATGAACGCATTCGTGTTCGACACCGACGAGTCCAACATCAAGGGGTCAGGCACGGTCAATCTCGGCACGGAGCGGCTCGATATCACGCTCGAACCGCAGCCCAAGAAGGCGGGCATCCTGTCGTTTCGTGGTCCGGTGCGCATCCACGGAACCTTCCGCGACGTCGACTTTGGCGTATCGGGCCAGACCGTCGGGCGCGGCCTCGGCGCGATTGCACTCGGCCTGCTAAATCCCATTCTCGCCCTGATCCCGTTAATCGAGACCGGACCCGGTCAGAACGCCGATTGCCAATCGGCGCTGGCGTCTGTTTCGGGCGCCGTCAAACAATCCGGTAAAAAGGCCAGCGATGCACCCACCGTTCCGGAAGAGCGCTCGGCGCCCGCGCCAATCATCGATATGCAGAAAAAACGCAGCGAGCCGCCAGCACCGATCGTCGACGTGCCCGCTAAAAAATAAATTTGTGTCTTGCGCGGCCCTATGAGATCTCGCGGGCAGTCATCCGGTATTTGAAGTTATCCGGATCGAGACTGTCCATCCGTCCCTGCGCATTCTCTGCCTGTGGATACATGAAGAACGGCACAGGCGCTTTGGTCGACCCGGGCAGCCGCACGTCGTGTGCATAGTTGTAAGCGAGCCAGTTTCCTTCCCAGCCGCCCCATAGCATCGAGCGTGCTTGCTTGACGACTTCGTCGTTCAGCGTCAGCCCCGGTCGCTCTTCGAGCACGACCTTGCGCACGTCGGCAGGATCGACCGGAATCCAGCCGATGTTCTGCGCATAGAACTCGGCGCGGCAATGCTGCGCACGGGTAATGTCGCCGGATTTGCCGAGACTCTTGTAGCCGCGCTTCGAGTCAGCGACGCGCACGCCGTAGACGTCACGCGCGGGCACGCCCACCGAGCGCGTCAGCGCAACGAACAATGCATTCAAATCAGCGCATTTGCCGTTCAGGTTGTTGCTCTCGAGCATCGCCTTAACGTCGCCAACACCGCAGCCGCGCGTCTTCGCATCACGCTCGGTATTCTCGACCATCCAGTCGTAAATCGCGCGTGCCTTGTCGACGTCTGTGCGCGCGCCGCGCGTGGCCTTTAATGCGGTCTCCCGCACGATGCCGTCGGTCGGCATGAATTCGGTTGGCTTGAGGTAATGCGCCTGCTCGGCCGCGCTCGCCAGCATGCCGGCACCAGGTTTGAATTCGACCTTGCGGTCACGCGTTCGAAAGCGGCTTGTCACTTCAAACACCGGCTGCGCTTCGCTGGGCTTGAACGTCGCCGCACCGATGGCGGCACGATAGTTTGGCTCGATCACGTCATTGTTGACAGTGAAGTTGCCGGTCACCGAATTCTCCAACGTTTGAAACCAGTCGGTGTCTTGAGACAACGGAAGCGGTACCCACACCATGACCGGTCCGACCGGTGCCGCGATCTCGACGCGCGTGATCACTTCGAACGTGCGCCAACCCGCGGGTTGCGCCCGCGCAGCGAAAGGGGTCAAGGCAAGTAAGCCGGCCGCGGGGCCCGCCGTGAGCAGCGTACGTCGTTTCATCCAAGTCTCCGAAAGGTGTGGCGGCACGCGCCTACGATACGTGCTCAGCAGCTACCGCTGAGGATGCGCCGCTAGCAACGCGCGAATTGTGCTGACCAGCGCTGGGCTTGTCCAATCGGCGGCGCCGCTGAGGGAGTGGCGAACGTTACCGTTGCGATCGACCAGATAGTTTGCCGGAAATATGCGTGCCCCCCATTTGCGGGCGACGCTGCCATCGGTGTCGCGCACGACCGGAAGTGTCAGTTTCATTTTCTGCAGAAAGGCAGTAATGCGCGCCGGACCCTCTTGATAATTCACTGCAAGTACCTCGAAACCTTCTGCTGCCAACTGATCGCGCAGTTGCTGCAACGACGGCATCTCGGTAATGCACGGCTCGCACCACGTGGCCCAGAAGTTCACCAAAACGACCTTGCCGCGCAGTTGCTGCAGCGAAAGCGGCGCGCCATCGGGTGTCAGCAGATCGATTGGCGGCGCAGCGGGCTTACCCTTCCAGCGTTTGAGCTCAGCCGCGTGAACCCACGGGACCCATGCGACAAGCGCTGCACCGAGCAAAGTACGGCGCAAATGCATGCGCTTAGCAAACGCTGACGCCGGCGCCTGCCCGAAGGCTGCCGATGACTGCCGCACGATCAAAACCCTCTGCGCGAAATACTGCGAGCACCCGATCGACGGCACTTGGTGCGCATGCGACCAGTAGGCCGCCGCTGGTCTGCGGATCGGTCAGCAGTGCCTTTTGCACGTCAGAGACCCCTTGCAAGTTCACATGCTTGCCGTACCCAGCCCAGTTACGATTCGATGCGCCGGTGACATAACCGCTTGCCGCAAGCTGCTCGACCTGCAGCA
>DATLMT010000145.1:0-12706 GCA_035537135.1 Burkholderiaceae bacterium
CCATCAGGCGCGCCAGCGTTGTTTTGCCGACCCCGGGCGGGCCCCACAGGATCATCGAGTGCGGGCGCCCAGATTCGAACGCTACCCGCAGTGGCTTGCCCGGCCCAAGCAGATGCGATTGCCCGACGACCTCGTCGAGCGCGCGCGGACGCAGGCGCTCGGCCAATGGCACGCCGGTGGCTGTGGGAGCAAACAAGTCGTGCATCAATGGAATATTCTCAACAGGCTAGCATCCGCCCCTGCAACCGAGACACGAGGTAACAATGATCAACAGGTGCGTGGCGATTTTATTGATAACCATGGGAGCAGCGATGGCGCAAGACGACGTGATCGGCAAGGCAGCAGCAGAAAAGGGAGCGGTCAAGACCGATTCGGGCATGGTGTATCGAACGCTGACCGAAGGCAAAGGCGCCAGTCCTAAAGCTACCGACACGGTGCAAGTGCATTACAAAGGAACATTCCCGGACGGCAAGGAGTTCGATAGCTCGTACAAACGCGGCCAGCCAACGGAATTTCCACTGAACCGCGTCATCAAATGCTGGACAGAGGGCGTCCAGATGATGAAAGTTGGCGGCAAGGCCAAGCTCACCTGCCCGCCCTCGCTGGCATACGGCGAGAAAGGCGCGGGCGGAGTAATCCCACCGAACGCGACTCTGGAGTTTGAAGTCGAGCTGATTTCAATCAAGCCGTAACGTCAAGTTCTCCGCGCCGGTCAGCCGGACACTCTAGATTGTGGGGCGGTGGTTCGCAGCTTCTTCAACAAAGCCACGACTGCGACGACGATCAGACCGGCGAGAATTCCTGCCAGGCCATCGAATAGCATGTCGCCCAATACGGCTGTCATACCGGTGACGCCGTGCAGCGCCGTTTCAGCAACGTGATGCAGAGCCGGGATTCCGTGCGTGAGAATGCCGCCGCCGACCAGGAACATGGCGGCAGTACCAACGATCGATAACGCCTTCATCAGCCACGGTGCAGCGACCAGTATTGCCCGGCCGAGGGCCTGCAGTGCTGAGGACGTTGATCGCGTCAGCGCCAGTCCGCCATCGTCGAGTTTGACGATTCCCGCCACCAACCCGTAGACGCCCACCGTCATTAACAGCGATATGCCGATCAGCACGCCGATCCGGGTGGCCACGGCCGCAGTGGCCACGGTGCCCAGCGTGATTACGATAATTTCTGCGGATAGGATGAAGTCAGTACGGATCGCGCCGCTGATCTTGTCTCGTTCCAGCGCCACAAGATCAGCGTTGGGGTCGGTCAGCGCGCGTCTAAGCTCTGCGCGATGCGCGCCGTCGCCTCCGGTGTGCAGGAACTTGTGCACCACCTTCTCCGCGCCTTCGAAGCAGAGGAACAGGCCACCGACGATCAGCAGCGGCGTGATGGCCCAAGGTGCGAACGCGCTGATGGCAAGTGCCGCCGGCACCAGTATCGCCTTGTTGCGTAGCGAACCCTTGGCCACCGCCCATACCACCGGAAGCTCGCGCTCCGCCCGCACGCCGGTGACTTGCTGCGCGTTCAGTGCCAAATCGTCGCCAAGCACGCCGGCCGTTTTCTTGGTCGCGAGTTTGGTCAATATGGCGACGTCATCCAGCACGCTGGCGATGTCATCGAGCAAAGCGAGAAGGCTGGTAGCCATGGAGTTGCGGACGGAAGATGACGCGCTAGCGTAGCGCGGTGCGCTACTTACTTAGCAGCAATCACTTGTCTTCCAATACATCGGCACCCTTCGGCACCGTGAATCGAAACGCATCTACATCCAGTTTGGGGTTGCGTTCGACCTTGCTGAACGTCAACTGCGTCGACTGCCCGAAGCCGTCGGCAAGCAGCATCGCCTGAGGCAAGCCGTCGCGAAAGCCGATCTCGATGCGCTCGAATGTGGTGTCTTTTGCGCGCGGCTTAGCAACGATCCACTCGAGACCGTCGCGCGCACCTGCGTCAGTGACGTCGAATTCCTTCTCAAATTCGTTGGAGCCGAACAAGATTGACGCTGGGCTCGAAGGCAGCGATGCCTGCAGCTTCTTGATCGTCACTTGGTTCAAGTCCTTGTCAAACAACACCAGTCGCTGCCCGTCGGCAATGATCACCTGCTCGTATGGTTTCTCATACGCCCAGCGAAACTTGCCTGGACGCTGAAAAACGAATTGACCGCTGGTGCCGGCCTGCGGCTTTGCACCGGGACGGGCCGACACACGCTGGACAAAATCTCCGCGCGCACTGTTCGTCTGCGTTAAAAAGCTGCGCAGTTGGTCAAGCGCGGCCGCGTGAACATGCGTGGTGACGGCTGCTACAAGAATCAACACTGCACGCAAGGCATTAAACATCGACATCCTTTAGCTTTCGCGCGCCGGCACCAGAAGCTCGCGGTTGCCGTTGCTCTGCATCGCCGACACCATGCCGGCGCGCTCCATGTCCTCCAGCAATCGCGCCGCCCGGTTGTATCCGATGCGCAGATGCCTTTGCACCAGCGAGATTGACGCGCGCCGGTTCTTCAATACGATCTCGACGGCCTGGTCATATAACGGGTCGGCCTCGTTTGCGTAGACACCATTTGCGCCCGCTTCACCGTTTTCATCATTCGCCTCGGGCGCTTCAAGTAAACCCTCGACATACTGAGGAGCGCCGCGCGCTTTCAGCACGTCCACCACGCGGTGCACTTCGGCGTCTGCGACAAATGCGCCGTGTACGCGCGTCGGCAGGCCTGTGCCGGGAGCGAGATACAGCATGTCCCCCTGCCCCAGCAGCGATTCCGAACCCATCTGATCCAGGATGGTGCGCGAATCAACCCGACTCGAGACCTGGTACGAAATTCTTGCCGGAATATTGGCCTTGATAAGACCGGTGATGACGTCGACCGATGGCCGTTGTGTGGCCAATATCAAGTGCATGCCGGACGCACGCGCTTTCTGTGCGATGCGCGCGATAAGCTCCTCGACTTTCTTGCTCGACACCATCATCAAGTCGGCCAGCTCGTCAATCACGACGACGATCATCGGCAAGGTGTCGAGCGGCTCGGGCTCCGCAGGCGTCAGCGAAAAAGGATTTGCAATGAACTCGCCCTTGGCGCGTGCATCGGCAATCTTCTGGTTGTAGCTCGTCAGGCTGCGCACCCCTAGCTTGCTCAGCAACCGGTAGCGCTTGTCCATCTCGCCCACACACCACTGCAACGCGTTCCCCGCTTCGCGCATATCAGTGACCACGGGCGCCAGCAGATGCGGAATCCCTTCATAGACCGAAAGCTCGAGCATCTTCGGGTCGATCAAAATCATCCGCACCTGCGACGGATCGGCCTTGTACAGAATCGACAGAATCATCGCGTTGATGCCGACCGACTTGCCAGAGCCGGTGGTGCCTGCGACCAGTAAGTGCGGCATGCGCGCCAGGTCGACGACGACTGGCTTGCCCGAGATGTCTTTGCCGAGGCCCAACGTCAATAGCGAATGGCTTTCGTTGTAAATGACCGAGCCGAGAATTTCCGAAAGCTTCACCACTTGCCGGCGGGGGTTCGGCAGTTCCAGCCCCATCAGATTCTTGCCGGGAATCGTTTCGACGACCCGAATCGACACCAGCGACAGCGCGCGCGCCAGATCCTTCGCCAGATTGACGATCTGACTGCCCTTTACGCCGACCGCCGGCTCAATCTCGTAGCGGGTGATCACCGGTCCCGGGTACGCGGCGACGACCGCTGCGTCGACGTTGAAGTCGCGCAGCTTCTTCTCGATCAGGCGCGATGTGAACTCGAGCGTTTCGGTGGAGATCGCTTCGAGATTCGGCGGCGGCTCGTCGAGCAGATCGAGCGGGGGCAGGCGCGCGTCGGCCATCTCGGCAAACAGCGGCACCTGCTTTTCCTTCTGCTTTCGCTCCGATGGCTTGACGTGTGCCGGAGTGCGCTCGATGTGCACCGGCGGCGCTTCGTCGATGCGCTCGCGCTCATCGCTTAGCGCAGCCTCGCGCACCTTGGCCGCGGCTTCTCCAATCGCACGGTCTTCGGCTTCCTCGCGCTTATGCCGTGCACGACGCAAAAATCCCTCGAGAAATCCGCCGCACCGCTCGGCCACTGCAAGCCACGAAAAATCGAGGAACAGCGACAACCCGATCGCGATCGCGACCAGCATGGTCACGGTCGCGCCCGTAAAACCGACGACTGCTTGCAGCAACTGTGCGACGCCCTGACCGATAATTCCGCCCGCAACGTCCGGCAGCGCGACGCCGTGCGAATGAAAGCGAAGTGCCTCCAGGCCGACTGCACCGAACAGCAACAGCACGAAGCCTATGCCGTGCGCGTACGCGGGCAGATCGTCATTCAGCGGATCGCCGTTCGCTGCCCTATGCAGCTTGCGAAATCCGCGCACGACCGTGATGGCCAAGCCGAATACCAGCAGATAAGCGCACGCGCCGAACTGCAGTAGCGTGATGTCAGCGACCCAGGCGCCCAAGCGACCGCCGATGTTGCGCACCCCGCCCGCTTCCGCGCTTCGCGAAAACGCGGGGTCAGCACTATTGAAGCTAGCAAGCATCGCGAACAGTGCGACCGCGGCCACGGCACCTGTAATCCATCCCGCTTCGGCCAGCAGGCGGCCGAAGCGATCAGTTCGGTCGACCGCGCCCGATGCGTCGCGGGAGCGCACCCAAACACCGTCAGGAGCGCGCGCTGCGCCGCTTGCTTTCGCCTTTGCCGCCATGCGCGCCAGTATAAGTTGGCGAGGCTCGCAAACTGGTCGCAAATTCGTCGCGGCCAACCGGGATTGGCGCCGCCGCGCTCGCGCTTCGTCGGCGGGCGTTGCGAGGCAACGGCGCAACGCGGACAATCGGCCCAATGAGCGCTTTACACGTCCCTCCCGTCACTGGACGCTCGGCCGCGCGGTCTGCTTTCGCACGCGTGTGGAACCTGAAGTCGATTGCGGTCGTCTTTTACTTCTGCCTGCTGTTCATCGCGGGCCGCTACGTGATGTATTACTACGCGACGCCGTTCGAAGAATGGATCAATGGTTTCGCAAGATTGCTGCGGGGCTCGCTGATCAGTGGCCTGTCCCTGCTCATGGCGATTGCGCTTACCGAGGCGTTCGCCGCGGGACGTGCGCTTCGGCCGCGCTCAGCACTCGCGCTTGGCATTCTGGCTTCGATCGCGGTAGCGGCCATCAGCGTTCCAGTTCGCTTGTGGGCGGTGGGCGCACCCGTGCAGCAGCGTCTGGCAGAAGAGTTCTCGTACTACCTGTCGCTGTTTGCGCTCTGGGCGGCGCTTGGAAGTCTTGCTTACTGGCTCTTTAATTCGACGCGCGAGGATGAGCTGGCACGCGCGGCGTTGGAGGAAACCGAATGCCGGCGCCAATCCTTGCAGGGCCAGATGGTCGAAGCACACCTGACCGCGTTGCAGGCGCAAATTGAGCCGCATTTCCTGTTCAACACGCTCGCCAACGTCAAGCGCTTGTATGAGACAGCGCCGGCACAGGGGCAGGAAATGCTCGCCAGCCTGATCAATTATCTGCGCGCAGCACTACCATCGATGCGGCAGTCGGGGTCCACTTTGTCGCGCGAGCTCGAGTTGGCGCGCTCGTTCTTGACAATCTTGAAGATGCGGATGCGCGAACGTCTCACGTTCTCGATAGATCATGACCCTGCACTCGACAATGCGCGGGTACCGCCGATGGTGTTGCCGACGCTTGTCGAGAACGCCATTAAGCACGGTCTGTCGCCACTGCCGCAAGGCGGCCGTATCGACATCCGCGCACATCGGGCTGGTGACGAGCTGATAGTCGAAGTCGACGACAACGGCGCCGGGTTCTCAAGCAGCTCGGGCTCGGGTGTGGGGCTCGCCAATACGCGCTCGCGCCTGGTGGCCCTGTACGGCGCACGCGCCAGCCTGAAACTCGCGTCTGCGTCGCCCTCAGGCGTGCGGGCGTCGATCCGGTTGCCACTCGAGCTCGAATCTGAGGCTGCCCAATGAGTTTCGTACTAACAGGCGATCGCGCATCAGGCGCCACGGCATTGGCGGCGTGGTGGCACGCGTGGTCGCGCATGGGCTGGTCGCATCTTGCCGCCGTGATGGTCGCATCGCTGCTGATGACGGTGATCAGCGGCTCCATCTGGATCGACAAGCTCGACAAGCCCGGCGTGGCACAGGTAATGGTGTTCGACTTCGTGGGCTCCGTGTTGCTGTTTGGCATCACGCTGCTGGCATGGGTAGCGGCGACTCAGGAAGCGCCCGACCATGGCCCTGCGAGGCGGCGGCGACTGGCGTGGGCCATTGTCGTCGCTGCACTTCTGAGCGCGGCGATCGCAGTGCCGGCGATGTCTGCCCTGGGGATTCACGAGCTGGTGTGGTCGCTGTTGAACAGCAAGAAGAAAGAGGTACCGCCGCTATTGCTGTCGATGATCGGCCATACGACGATCTATGCCACATTCAGCTTTCTATTCGTTGCCGTCGCGGAAGTCATGCAGCGTCGTCGCTCGACGACCACAGCTCTGCAAGCAACACAGCGCGCGCAGGCGACGATTGCACGCGAGGTGCTCGAATCGCGTCTCGCGGCGATGCAGGCGCAAGTCGAGCCGCAATTTCTGTTCGAATCACTGGTCGATATCGAAACGTTGTACCGGCGGGATGCGAGCCGAGCGGCCGATGATCTTGATCGCCTGATCAGCTACCTGCGCGTCGCGCTGCCGCGCTTACGCGAGACTGGCTCGACCGTGGAGGCGGAGATAGAGCTCGTGCAGGCGTACCTCGCCGTGGTGACATCGCTGCACGGCGGACGGCCGACGTTATCGATTACGCTGCCCGACGATTGTCGCAGTGCCCGCTTCTACCCGATGCTATTACTTCCGCTGCTGCAGAGGGCGGTGCGGCAGCCGTCGATGCCGGAGTCGATCAAGATCGGCATCAGCCGTATTGGAAGCCAGATCGCGATCGTGCTTCGCTTCGCCTTGCCCAGCCACTGTGACGACGACCCCGAGCTGCTGCGTGTGCGCGAGCGACTCGCCGGGCTCTTCGGAGCGGCTGCATCGCTCGACTGTCATCACCTCGGCGGAGTTACACAAGTCACGATGCGCGTACCCGCGGCACCTGTAAGCAAATGAGCGGACCGACCGCGATCGTCGCCGAGGACGAGGCGACGCTGCGCCATCAATTGATCGAACAGCTTGGACAGTTGTGGCCAGAGCTTGCAATCGTGGGCGAGGCATCCGATGGCGTACAGGCGTTGAGGGTTCTCGACGAACATCACCCCGACGTACTGTTCCTTGACATTCAAATGCCGGGAGCGACCGGTCTTGAAGTTGCGCGGCAGGCAAGTGGTCGCTGCCATGTCGTGTTCGTCACCGCGTACGACCAGCACGCAGTGGCCGCGTTCGATCAGGGCGCGGTGGACTATGTGCTGAAGCCAGTCTCGGCCGCGCGTCTGTTTACGGCCGTCTCGCGCGTGCGGCAGCGCCTCGGTTCGCCTCCCGCACGGCTTGAATCAACGCTTGCGCAAATCACTTCGAACGGGACATCACCCGCCAAGCAGTATCTGCGCTGGATCAATGCGTCGGTGGGGCAAAATCTGAAGCTGATTACAGTTGATGAAGTGTCGTACTTTCAGGCCGACAATAAGTACACGCGTGTTGTGATTGCGGATGGCGAAGCGCTGATTCGCAAGCCGCTGAAGGAGCTGGTTGAAGAGCTCGATCCGAACCAGTTCTGGCAAATCCATCGCTCGACACTAGTCAATGCGACCTCAATTGCGGGGGTTGCGCGCGACTTTCGCGGACGCATGCTGGTAAAGCTGAAAACCCGCGCTGAAACACTGCTCGTCTCTGACAGCTACACGCACCTATTCCGGCAGATGTAATTGCGTATTTTTGTTAGCCTAAATCACCGAGGAAATCAGCCGCTCCAAACACCTTCAGCGATAGCTTGGAGACTTTAGATTTGCGGTCCCAATTAGTCTGGAGCGAGCCGTGGGTCCGTCAATACTCGTCTTTCTTGCCGGTGTGGTTGCAGTAGGCATTGCCGGTGCCGTTTATAAGGTCAATCGGGAACAGGCCGGCTATCGAGAAGACGACGCGGGCGAATGAACAGCCTGTTGATCATCGGCAGCCTGGCCGTCGCGCTGGTCGTTCTGACGGCACTAATACGCGCTTTACGACTTAGGCCAAACTTTCGAAAGAAAGAACAAGAGTACTTCGTCGCTGCCCGCAAGCGTGCGATCAGCTACCGGCTGGCGGTTCGACGAGCACGACGAAGCCCGGAGTAGCACCCGAGTAACGCGTCCGCTTCACTCTTATTCCGGCTTCGGTTTGACCGAAGCGTCCCAATATAATCGCTTCCATTCGGCGAGGGATCCAGCTCAGCGCTATGACAACGACCAAACACGCACGGGTGCTCATTCTGGGCTCCGGCCCGGCCGGTTACACGGCTGCGGTGTACGCCGCGCGCGCCAATTTGAAGCCGATGCTGGTGACCGGCCTCGCGCAGGGTGGACAGTTGATGACAACGACCGATGTCGACAACTGGCCGGCCGATGCGCAAGGCGTGCAGGGTCCCGAATTGATGACGCGCTTTTTAGCCCATGCCGAGCGCTTCAACACCGAGATTGTCTTTGATCACATTCACACCGCGAAACTCGACGAACGGCCGCTGCGACTAATTGGCGATTCGGCCGAGTACACGTGCGATGCACTGATCATCGCGACTGGGGCTAGTGCAATGTATCTAGGCTTACCGTCCGAGCAGGCATTCATGGGCAAGGGGGTCTCGGGCTGCGCAACGTGCGACGGGTTCTTTTACAAGAACCAGGACGTGGCCGTGGTCGGCGGCGGCAACACCGCGGTTGAAGAAGCTCTGTATCTGACCAACATCGCCAAGAAAGTGACACTGATTCATAGGCGCGACAAGTTTCGCGCCGAGCCGATCAACGTCGATCACCTGATGCAGAAGGTCAAAGAAGGCAAGGTCGAGATGAAGACGTTCAACGTGCTTGACGAAGTACTCGGTGACGATTCGGGCGTCAACGCAGTGCGCATCAAAAACACGCAGACGGGAGCGACCGAAAAGATCGCGCTGCAAGGCGTGTTCATCGCGATCGGGCATCGCCCTAACACTGAAATTTTCGCCGGCCAGCTCGACATGGCGAACGGCTACATCATCACCAAGACCGGACTCGCCGGGATGGCGACCGCGACCAGCGTCGCCGGCGTATTCGCCGCAGGCGACGTCCAGGATCACGTGTACCGCCAGGCGATCACCAGCGCCGGGACCGGGTGCATGGCGGCGCTCGATGCGCAAAAATATCTGGAGAATCTTGAAGCCGTTGCACCGGCGCCTGAGGCTCTCGCCGCATAGGCGGGCACGGATGACAATGCATGGCGGAAAAATTCACTCATTTCGCGCAACTCGAAGCGCTGCGCGACTCGCTGGCTAGCGAGGCGCGCAAGCAGGAGCGTGCAGCGGCCGAGGTGCGTGCGCGCGAAGCTGAGGCTCTCAGTGCCGTTGACGAATTTCGCGATGCCGTGGGCGACGTGACACCGCTGAACGGCCACAGGCGCGTTGAGCACAAACGCACTCCGCATCCGCCGATCGCCCACAAGCGCCGCGAAGACGATCAACTGGTTTTAGTCGCCTCCGTGTCCGACGAATTCGAAATCGACACGCTGCTGCACACCGATGACGAGCTGTCGTTTCGCCGGCCCGGCGTTGGCCCGGACGTCTTGCGCAAACTGCGGCGCGGCGAGTGGGTCATCCAGGACGAGGTTGATCTGCACGGCTGCCGCACTGATGAAGCACGCGAACTGCTCGCCGGCTTCATGCGCGACGCCGTCAAGCGCGGCCTGCGCTGCGTTCGCGTGGTGCACGGCAAAGGGTTGGGATCGAAAGGCCGGCAGCCGGTACTGAAAGGAAAAACAAAAGTGTGGCTCGCACAGCGCGAAGACGTCATCGCGTTTTGCCAGGCGCGGACCACTGAAGGCGGAAGTGGCGCGCTGATCGTGCTGCTGAAACCTACCAGCGCCAAAAGCGTTTAATCGCGACCTGGCGCGGCGCTACCAAACGCTCGCGTGCGTTCGGCTTAAACGGCCGCCTCGCCCTCTTCCCCAGTTCGAATTCGAATCACCTGCTCCACCGCCCGCACGAATATTTTTCCGTCGCCGATTTTTCCGGTGCGCGCGGCTTTGGTAACAGCCTCGATCGCCCGCTCTGCGAGCGCGTCGGGAACGACCGCTTCCACTTTGACCTTAGGCAGAAAGTCGACCACGTACTCGGCGCCTCGATACAACTCGGTGTGTCCTTTTTGGCGGCCGAATCCTTTCACTTCCGTGACCGTGAGCCCGGTGACGCCGACATCGGCTAGCGCCTCACGCACTTCGTCCAGTTTGAACGGCTTGATGATCGCAGTGATCTGTTTCATGGCGCTTTCCACGTTTGTTTAACGATTCTAGAGCTTGACGCTAGCGAGCGCCGGCCACCCCCAGCGCAGCGCGTGCTCGCGCGGGCGGCTAGACATTTTCTTCGCGAAAGCGATTGGTGATCGGGTAGCGCCAGTCGCGGCCAAAGCCACGATCGGTCACCCGAATTCCGATCGGCGATTGGCGCCGCTTGTACTCGGACGATCGAATCATCCGAACCACCGTGCGCACCATTGCTTCATCGTGGTCTGCAGCCACGATTTCGGCGATACAACGCCCTTGCTGCATATATAGATCGATGATCTCGTCAAGTAACTCGTAGGGCGGCAGCGAATCCTGATCAGATTGATTCGCCTTCAATTCTGCTGTCGGTGCACGCGTCAAAATGCGCTGTGGAATCACCGGCGCGATCGAATTGCGGTAGCGGGACAACCGGTACACCAGCGTTTTCAATATGTCCTTGATCACGGCAAAGCCACCGGCAAGGTCTCCATACAACGTCGCATAACCGACCGCAGTCTCCGACTTGTTGCCGGTGGTCAGCACGATCGAACCATACTTGTTGGACAACGCCATTAACAGCGTTCCGCGGATTCTTGCCTGCAAGTTTTCTTCGGCGGTATCCCACGGCAGCCCGCGAAACTCGCGTGCTAGCGTTGACAGAAATGCATCGAACGCTGGCTTGATCGGCAGCACATCGCAGCGCACGTTCAGCGCTTGCGCCATCTGCTGCGCATCATCGAGACTCATAGGAGATGTGAACTGCGACGGCATCACCACCGCGCGCACACGATCCGCACCAAGCGCGTCGACTGCGATCGCCAGCGTCAATGCGGAGTCGACACCCCCCGACAGACCGATAATCGCGCCGGGAAAATTATTCTTGCCAAGATAGTCGCGGACACCGAGTACCAGCGCGGAATAGACAAGCGCGTCCTCATGCGGTTCGGAGCCCACGCCTGCCGGCTGCGGCGCGCCGTCGATGAAGTCGACCAGCAACAAGCTTTCCTCGAAATAAGGTGCTCTCGCCAGGAGCTTGCCGTCGGCATCGAGGACAAACGAAGCGCCGTCGAACACCAGCTCATCCTGGCCTCCAACAAGGTTCGCATACACCACCGGCATCCGGTAGCGCGTAACGTTCGCTCGAAGTTTGTCGAACCGCTGCTGCTGCTTGCCGAAGTTGAACGGCGAGCCGTTCAGCACCAGCAGCACGGCCGCGCCCGCCGACTTTGCACACTCCGGCGTATAAGAGAACCAGGTGTCTTCGCAGATGTTGACGCCGAACGCCGTTCCGTTCAGATCGAACACGAACGGCCGATTGTCGGGCGTGAAGTATCGTTGTTCGTCGAATACGTCGTAGTTGGGCAGGTCGTGCTTGCAATAGGTGCCGAGCATGACACCGCCTTGCAGTAACGACGCCGCGTTGAATCGATGCCCTTCGCGCGCCAGCGGGTGACCGACGATAATGCTCAGATCGGGGAACTGCAGAAGCTGCGTGGTGAGCATCTGCAGCGCGGCGTCGCTGGCTGCGTAAAATGCACGGCGCAGAAGCAAGTCTTCAGGGGGATAGCCGGTCAGCGACAACTCCGGCGTCAGTAACAGGTCTGCCCCGGCCGCCGCGGCGCGCGATGCCGCTTCAATGATTTTTCTGCTGTTGCCCTCGAAGTCGCCGACGGTGCAATTCAACTGCGCAACCGCGACTCTTACGTTAGAACTCATCAAATGAACAACCGTGCAGGTGGCGCCGATTATTGCACGCGCGTCGTCGGCGATCTGGATGAGATCGGCGCAGCAAAGTGGAATGCGCTTGTTGCCGCGTCGGGCGGCGGCAATCCTTTTCTACGCTACGAATATCTGCAGGCGTTGCAGAGCACCGGCTGTGCGACACCGCGTTCGGGCTGGGAAACGCAGTATCTGACTTTGTTGCACGGCGAAGAACTGGTCGGGGCCGTGCCGCTTTATCGCAAGCACCACTCGTACGGCGAGTACGTGTTCGACTGGGCGTGGGCGAGCGCTCATCAGCAGCACGGCGTGGAGTACTACCCGAAGTGGCTCGCCGCGGTGCCGTTCACGCCGGTACCGGGTGCGCGCCTGATCGCGCGCGATTCGCAGACGCGTGTTGCGCTGGCCGATGCACTGCTGTTGCACGCTCGCAAATCGGGTTTGTCATCGCTGCACGTTCTGTTTGCACCGCTCGACGAAATCGAACCATTGGCCAGCGCCGGAATGCTGACGCGGCGTGCCGTGCAATTTCACTGGTTCAATCGCGGCTACGCATCGTTCGGTGACTACCTGGCGTCGCTGGCGCAGCCCAAACGTAAGAAGATCCGCG
>DATLMT010000146.1:0-15027 GCA_035537135.1 Burkholderiaceae bacterium
GCATGCAGCGCGCTCTGGCACGCACGCAAGATCGCGCCGGCGCGTTTACGCTGATTGAACGGCTGGCGCAGCCGTATTCACAGTTGGCCGACACCAAGCTTGTGCTCGCCAACGCTGCACAGGCTGGCGGCCTGAACGCCCGCGCGGTCCAGGAAGCGCGGGCCGCACTCGCCCTTGCGCCTGATTCACAGCGCGCAGCGCTGACGACAGCGCAGTATTTGCAGACAAGTGATCGGCCGGCTGCGCTGTTGCTGTTGCAGGAATTCGTAGCACGCAATCCGAGCATTTCCGAGACGCGCCTTGCCTATGCCAGACTGCTCATCGCAGACAACAAATTCGATTTGGCGCGCGCGCAATTTGTGTCGCTATTGCAAGCCGATCCGAAGAATGCGGACCTTGTCTATTCGATGGCGCTACTGTCGATGCAGGGCAAGCTGCCGGCCGATGCGCGTACCTATCTGCAGCGTTACCTGGAGCTGATTGCGGCGCCGGAAGGAACGGACGGCGCGCGCGCGGGTGCGCGACCCGCCGAGCCTGCCTATCTGTATCTGGCCCAGATCGCGGAAGACGAAAAGCAATTTCCTGCAGCGCTCGAGTGGCTGCGCAAGATCGAGGCAGGCGAAGAGTTCCTGACGGCGCGCGTGCGCGAGGCGTTCGTATTGTCCAAGATGCAGAGGCTCGATGAGGCACGCAGGCTGTTGCGCAACGTCAGCGTGCAGTCCGCTGACGAGAGGACGCAACTTGTGCTGGCGGAAGGACAGTTGCTGCGCGATGCGAAGCGGCACGACGAGTCGTACAAATTGTTGTCGCAGGCGTTGGCAGTCGCGCCCGACAGCGTTCCGCTGTTGTACGACACCGCAATGGCCGCGGAGCGTTTGAACCAGGTGGCGGTGATGGAGAAACAGCTGCGCCGTATCATCGAGCTGAAGCCCGATTATGCGCACGCGTACAACGCACTTGGTTACAGCCTCGCCGATCGCAATCTGCGTCTGCCCGAAGCACTGCAGCTAATTGAAAAAGCGCGTGAGCTTGCGCCCGACGACGCTTTCATTCTCGATTCGCTTGGTTGGGTTCACTTCCGTCTCGGCGATTTGAAGCTAGCACGTGAACATCTGCAGCGGGCGTATGACGTGCGCCCGGATGCCGAGGTCGCCGTGCATCTGGCTGAAGTGCTCTGGGCCAGCGGTGAACAGGGCGGCGCGCGCAAGCTGCTGCGCGAGGTGCGGGCCAAGGAACCAACCAACCCGCTGCTGAAGTCAACCGTCACGCGGCTCAAAATCGGTTTGTAAGCGATGATTGCGATTCGCGGCGCCTCGATGCGGGCGCTCGCTGTGTCACTCGTGTCGGTGGTGCTTCTGGGTGCATGCGCGACACCTTCTAAAGCGCCTGCCGATCGCGCTCACGGAGGGCGCTTCGCGGTCACTACGGAGCTTGGCGAAAAGCGCGAAAGCGTGTCCGGCCGCTTCAGTCTCGAAGTGCGCGGTGCGCAGCAGGTTCTCGAGCTGGCATCGCCGCTGGGCACTACGGTTGCCCGGATCGAAGTCGAACCGGGCGGTGCACGTGCGACCGGCGCACGAATGCAGGACGCGCATGGGGCCGATGCCGATGCATTGACCGAGCAATTGCTCGGCTGGCCGCTGCCGGTTTCGGGACTCGTTGATTGGATCGAGGGTCGGCCGGTGGCGCAGCGTGTCGCTCGCATCGAACGTGAGAGCGAGCGCATCGTGTTGATCGAACAGGACGGTTGGACAATTCGCCTGGCGGAATATTTCGAGCATGCCGCGCGTCCGCGCCGTCTAGTGCTGGAGCGTCCGGCCACCGCTAACACGCCCTCGGTAATCTTGCGCTTGATTGTCGATGAACCCGGCTAGTCAAACATGGAGATCCCGATGAATACCCGACGTGACGTTTTGCGCGGCTCCGCTGCACTGGCGCTGACCTATTCGATGCCGGGCCTGCTCGGCAGCGCGCACGGGCAAGCGCAGGACGAGATCGCCCGCCCGCTCGATGTGCCGTATGTGCCAACGCCCATAGCGGTAGTCGATGCGATGCTCGACCTGGCGAAGGTCGGCAAGGCGGACGGTGTCTATGACCTCGGGTGCGGGGACGGGCGCATCGTCGTGCGTGCGGCATCGCGCTTCGGCTGTCGCGGCGTCGGTGTCGACCTGAATCCGGAGCGTGTCAAGGAAGCCAAAGCCAACGCAATCCGCGCAAACGTGGCCGAGCTCACACGGTTCGAGGTTGGCGACGTATTCGAGTTCGATTTCAGCGGAGCCAGCGTAGTCACTATGTATCTGCTGCCAAGCGTCAATTTGAAGCTGCGGCCGCGCTTGCAGAAGGAGTTGAAACCCGGCACGCGCATCGTGTCGCATGACTTTCACATGGGCGACTGGGCAGCGGAAGTCACGCGCGATGTAAACCGCAGCCGCATTTATTTGTGGACGATCAAGTAGCGGCGCTCGTCATCCTAGAATCGCGCGATGCAACTCGCGCTTGCGCTGCCTGCCCCTGCCAAGCTGAATTTGTTCCTGCACGTGACCGGCCGTCGCGCGGACGGCTATCACGAGCTACAAACTGCTTACACGCTGGTTGACCTCGCCGATTGGCTTGATTTCGAACGGCGGGACGACGGCGCGATCGTGCGCGAAGGTGATTTGATTGGCGCCAAGGATGAAGACCTGGCGGTGCGTGCGGCGCATGCACTGAAGATTGCTGCGGACACCTCGCTCGGCACAACGATCGGAGTAACAAAACGCATCCCGGCAGGCAGCGGCCTGGGGGGCGGCTCGTCGGACGCCGCGACCACGTTGATCGCACTCAATCGACTGTGGGACTTGAACCTTCCGCGCAGCGAGCTCGCCGCGATCGGGCTTCAACTCGGAGCCGACGTTCCGTTTTTTCTGCATGGCCGCGATGCATTTGCAGAAGGTATCGGCGAGCGCCTGACAACGGTCGAATTGCCGCCTATGTGGTTGGCGATTGTCTGGCCCGGAATTCACGTTTCGACCCGAGACATCTTCGCTGATGCAGGTTTGACACGAAATTCCAAAGTCACGAAAATAGCCGACTTTTCAGCGGTGGCGGCAGGCTGGGCGAATGCGGCCACCGACAACTTCGAACTTCGGTCGCTGGTCAACGATCTTCAACCCGTCGCGCGGCGCCGATTTCCCGTCATCGATGAAGCGATCAAGCGTCTCGAGCATTTTGGCGCGCCGCGCATGACGGGCTCTGGTTCCGCGGTGTTCCTTGCGGTGCGATCGAGGGAGCAAGCGGAATTGGCGGTCGCCGACTTGCCTTCGGGCTGGAGTGGGTGGGTAGCTAGAAAGCTGGTCGAACACCCGCTCGCGATGTGGTGAAAGCGGTTGAGGCGGTAGCATGTTTTAGTTTTGGGGAGTCGCCAAGCTGGTTAAGGCACCGGATTTTGATTCCGGCACTCGAAGGTTCGAATCCTTCCTCCCCAGCCAGATTTGTGAGTCAATGAGCGGTGAGCCAATGGTGAGCCACTGAGGCGCGCACATGCAGATGCAAATGGTTCCCGACAACCTGATGGTCTTTACCGGCAATGCGAACCCGCGCCTGGCGAGCGCGGTAGCGCAGCATCTGAATCTTCGCCTCGGCAAGGCGCAGGTTTCGCGCTTCTCGGACGGCGAGGTGATGGTCGAGTTGTTCGAGAACGTGCGCGGCAAAGACGTGTTCGTGCTGCAGTCGACATGTGTGCCGACGAACGACAATCTAATGGAGCTGTTGATCATGGCCGATGCGCTGAAGCGCGCGTCCGCCGGACGCATCACCGCGGCGATTCCGTACTTTGGTTACGCACGACAGGACCGGCGCCCGCGCAGCGCGCGCGTCGCGATCAGCGCCAAGGTGATCGCAAACATGCTGCAGGTAGTCGGCATCAATCGCGTGCTGGTAATGGATCTGCACGCCGATCAGATCCAGGGGTTTTTCGACATTCCGGTCGACAATATTTACGCGGCACCGATCCTATTGGGCGATCTATGGAAGCACAACTTCGACAAACTGGTCGTCGTGTCGCCCGATATCGGGGGTGTCGTGCGCGCGCGTGCAATCGCAAAGACCGCGGAAGCCGACCTGGCGATCATCGACAAGCGGCGTCCGCGCGCCAACGTGGCCGAGGTGATGAACATCATCGGCGAGGTTGATGGGCGCAACTGCGTCATCATGGACGACATGGTCGACACCGCGAATACGCTGTGCCAGGCAGCGCAGGCGCTGCGGGATGCCGGCGCGTTACACGTGATGGCGTACGCAACGCATCCGGTACTGTCGGGCAAAGCGGTTGAGCGAATTTCGAATTCGGTGCTGGACGAGCTTGTCGTTACCGATACCATTCCGCTCAGCGAGGCGGCGCTGGCGTGCGAGAAGATCCGGCAGTTGTCGTGCGCGGCGCTGCTCGGGGAAACGATTTCGCGCATAGCGCGCGAAGATTCAGTAAGCAGTTTGTTTATCGAGTGAATTGTCTGCAGTTGTGACTGGTCGCGGTCCGCTGCATAACCGGGAGTAACGATGAAAGTAGTTGCAAACAAACGAGAGTCGCAGGGAACGGGTGCGAGCCGCCGTCTGCGCCACACGGGCAAGGTGCCCGGCGTGCTGTATGGCGGCAAAGGCGATGCGCAGGCGATAGAGGTTGAGCACAATCCTCTGTTCCACGCATTGCGAAAGGAAAAGTTCCACGCGTCCATTCTCGACATGGAGCTTGACGGTGCAAGCGAGCGCGTACTGCTGCGCGCATTCCAGATGCACCCGTACAAGGCGCAGGTGCTGCATATCGATTTTCAGCGCGTGGCGGAAGATCAGAAGCTGCACATGCGCGTTCCGCTGCACTTTTCCGGGCAGGAAGGCTCGCCCGCCGCAAAGACTGAGAACGTGCTGATTAGCCACGTGATGTCCGAGGTGGCCATCGCGTGTCTGCCGAGAGATCTGCCCGAGTACATCGAAGTCGAGCTGTCGGAGCTGACGGTCAACGATACGGTGCGCGTGCGCGATCTGAAAATGCCCAACGGCGTAACGCCGGTACTGAAGGGCAAGGAGAATCCGGTCGTCGTCGCTGTTACTGTGCGTGGCGAGGAAGTGGCTGAAGAGGAGGTCGCGGCCACAGTGGCTGCAACCGCCGACGTTCCCGCTACTGCGCAAAAAGCGCCGACGGCAGAAGAAGCTGCCGCAAGCAAAGCCGACAAAGGTGGCAAGACGGATAAAGGCGGCAAGGGTGATAAAGGAGACAAAGACAAGAAGAAATAAGGAAAAAAACAACGCCAAAGCAGCCAACAAAAGCGCTGCGGCACAATCCAGCCCGCCGCCGATCGGTCGCGGGCTTTTTTATTGATGGAACACAGCAACAAGATTCGACTGGTCGTTGGTCTCGGCAACACCGGCGCCGAGTACGAGGACACGCGGCACAACGCGGGTTTCTGGTACGCCGATGCAGTCGCACGCCACTTCGGCGCTAGATTCTCCAGCGAACGCAAATTTCACGGCGATGTGGCGCGTGCGCGGGTAGCCGGCAGCGAACTCTGGCTGCTCAAGCCCAATACCTACGTCAACCGATCGGGGCAAGCGGTAGTCGCACTGGCGCTTTACTACAAGATTCTGCCGTCGCAAATCCTGATTGCGCACGACGAACTTGACCTGCAACCCGGAGCGATCAAGCTAAAGCTCGGTGGTGGCACCGCCGGTCACAACGGACTGAAAGACACACAGGCGCGTCTGTCAACACCGGAATTCTGGCGTTTGCGCATCGGCATCGGCCATCCGCGCACGCTGCAACTGGAGCAGGACGTCGGCGACTTCGTGCTGCATCCGCCACGCAAAGACGAGCAGCCGGCAATAGACGATGCGCTCGAGCGCGGCGAAGCCATTGTTGACTTACTCGTCGATGGGAAATTCGAGGCAGCGATGCTGAGACTGCACACGCATTAACTGTACCCAAACATGCGGCAGCGGAACCGCGGCGCCCATCACAAGCTGAGCACCATTACCTGCTCACCCTCCTCCTCCACACCGGTGTGGACAAATCCGAGCGATTGATAGAAACGCCCGAGCCCATCGGCTTCGCTCGCGTGTGAAACAAGCAGCCTGTTCGCGCCCGGGCGCGTGCGTACGTGGTCGATCAACAGCCTGACTGCCGCGTGGCCCAGCCCTTTGCGTTGATGCGCTTGATCGATCATCAGCCGCCATAGAAAGAAGTCGGGCTCATCGGGTCGTGTGGAAAGCGTGGGGTCGTACAGCATCACGAAACCAACCGGCGTGTCGTCCTCGTAGATCGCGCGAAACCACGCCTCGTCGTAAAACGACGCCTCAGCGATCGAGACCGCGTTCGGCGCGACTTGTGTCGCCCCGTCGCCAGCGTCAAGCTTGCATACAGCACGCAAAGTCAGGCGCGTGACTCGTTTAAGGGAGACCATGACGGGTTGCGATAATCGCACTTTCGTAACCCCAAAGTGACTAATGGCAGTCAAATGCGGCATCGTCGGACTCCCAAACGTGGGCAAGTCAACGCTTTTCAATGCGTTGACCAAGGCCGGGATTGCCGCCGAGAATTACCCGTTCTGCACGATCGAGCCGAACGTCGGCATCGTCGAGGTGCCGGACCCGCGGCTCGGCGCGCTCGCTGCGATTGCAAAGCCCGATAAAGTCATTCCGGCTGCGGTCGAATTTGTCGACATTGCGGGTCTGGTGGCCGGTGCGAGTAAGGGCGAGGGGCTCGGCAATCAGTTCCTGGCCAACATTCGCGAATGCGACGCGATTGCGCACATCGTCCGCTGCTTCGAAGATCCGAATGTCGTGCACGTCGCTGGTCGCATCGATCCGATCTCCGACATTGAGGTGATCAACACCGAGCTCGCGCTCGCTGATCTCGCGACTGCCGACAAGCAACTCGCGAAATACAGCAAGGTGGCCAGGGCTGTGACTCAGAGTGCCGAAGTCAAGGAGGCGAAGCGTCTGGTCGATGTGCTCGAGAAAATTCTGCCGGCGCTAAATCAGGCGCAGCCAGTGCGCAGCATCGATCTATCCGCAGAGGAGCGCGCGACTATCCGTCCGCTTTTTCTGCTGACTTCGAAACCGACGATGTACGTGGCCAATGTCGAAGAGCACGGCTTTGACAACAATCCACTGTTGGACGTCGTGCGTGCACATGCAGCGAAGGAAGGCGCGCCGGTGGTTGCCGTTTGCGCAAAGATTGAAGCGGAAATTGCAGATCTTTCCGAAGACGACATGGCGATTTTTTTGACTGATATGGGAATGACCGAGCCCGGTTTGAATCGGGTGATCCGCGCGGGTTACGCATTGCTCGGCCTGCATACCTACTTCACTGCGGGCCCGAAAGAGGTGCGTGCGTGGACGGTAACCGCGGGGTCGACTGCGCCGCAGGCCGCGGGCGTAATTCACACCGATTTCGAAAAAGGTTTTATTCGCGCCGAGACAATCACGTTTGACGATTATGTGCGATGCAAGGGCGAAACCGGTGCTAAGGATGCCGGCAAGATGCGCCTGGAAGGCAAGGAGTACGTCGTGCGCGACGGTGATGTAATGCACTTCCGTTTCAATGTATGAGCGAAGCGTGAGCATCGTGTGACGGCACGCGTCGACGCGCTGTGGCTTTATCCGATCAAAGGATGCCGGGGGTTGCGCGTGCCCGTTGCAAAGCTCGCACAAACCGGACTTGAAGTTGACGGCATCGGCGATCGCGAATGGGTCGTGGTCGACAATCGCGGTGAGTTTCTGAGCCAGCGTGAACTGCCGCAGATGGCGCAGATCGAAACGCGCTTGACCGGCGTGTCGCTGCGGCTCAAAGCTCCCGGCATGTTGCAGCTCGATGTGCCATTTGAGTCGGAAGGCGAAGTGCTCCCGGTGCACATCTGGAACGACAAAGTTGCAGCCGTGACGCAGGGAGAAATTGCCGACGCCTGGTTCTCCCAATTCCTTGGACAGCGCTGCCGCCTGCTGCGCTTCGACCCCGACGCCAAACGCATTTCCAACCACAAGTACACCGGTGCGTTGACCGCACCCTACAAATTCGCGGATGCGTTTGCGGTGCTCGTGTGCTCGACTGCATCCCTTGCCGACTTGAATGCGCGTCTGGCTGCGAAAGGGCATTCGCCGATCGCCATCGAGCGCTTCCGTGCGAACATCGTGCTCGACGGGGTCGAAGCCTTTGAAGAAGACTATGTCGATTACATGATTATCGGCGACGCGAAGTTGCAGGTCGTCAAACCATGCGTACGGTGTACGGTACCGAATGTCGATCCGGCGACCGGTGATGCCGGTTTCGAACCAGGAGATACGCTGGCGCACTATCGCAACGATGCTCGCGCCGGCGGAATAACGTTTGGCGTCAATGCGGTCGTCGAGTCCGGTGCCGGCGCCCAACTATCGGCTGGCGATGCTCTTGAGGTCAGCTTGAGGTTCTAGTCGCCGGCTGCGGCAGATCGCGATAGGTCCATGCGCGCCACACCGCTTCCAGTGGTCCTTGCTTCATTTGCATCGGCCCGAACCACAGCGAGCTGAGAATAATCTGGCCCACTACGATCAACATCGCCATTGCTGCTGTCTGCCAGTAATTGAGGTGAGGCCCCAGCGCCAACCCCCACCCGGACAGAAGCGCACCCATCGCGACTGATTGCAGCAGGTAGTTTGTCAGCGGCATGCGCCCCGCAGGGGCTAGCAAAGCAATCACGCGCGGCGATGCATGACGCAAGAATGCCGAGGCGTAAAAAAATGACAGCGCGATACTCAACAGCATTGGCACAGTCGCGCCTTGCGGTGTCGCCGCGAGTCCGTAAGCTTCGATATCCAAGAGCAGCAAGTACCCGTACAGCAGAGCAGCAGGTAGCCCGATGAGCAAGCCCAACGCCGACGCAGTGCGCCACGCGCGCGCATCGCGCTGCTGCAGCCACCCAGCACGCTGCGCCAGCATGCCAGTCAACATCAGCGCAACCGTTAGCGGAAAGCCGAAGAGGTTGCCGACGATTAGATCCCCGAATTCGCCGATACGCACCGGTAGTTGCTCGAGGTAGCTGCCGCGACTGAACACCTCGAAGTTGCTCTGGACCTCCGCGACATACTGCTCCGGGAGTACTAGCGCCGGCCCGATCAACACGAACACACCCGCGGTGAACACTGCCATGCCAATCCACCAGTTGCGTGCCGCGCGTGCAAGCCCGGCGACGTCGCGGTCGACGTACAGCAGCAGCACCAGTCCCGCCATCGCGTACATCTGCGTAATGTCGCCGAAGTAAAAAAAGATTCCGTGCAGCACACCAAAGAGGAACAAAAAGAGCATCCGGCGCCGGTAGATCCTGCGCGGTTGCGACGTCATCGTTTGAAGCTTGGCGTACAAGAGCGAAAAACCCGCGCCGAAAAGCATCGCGAACAACGGCATGAACTTAACGTTGACCAACCCCGCCGTAGCGAACAGCGTCACACGATCGAGTACCCCGGCATTCGGTGGCAAGTACCCGACCGGATTCGCCGCTCCGTACAAAAACGACTGGATGTTGACCAGCAGAATGCCGAACAGAGAAGCGCCGCGTAACGCGTCGATGCGCTCGTCGCGCACCGTCGTTTGGACGCTAGGCATCATCGGGCGATTTAGCGCCCATCTGTGCCATCTTCGCCTTCAGCCAACGCTCGACTGAGGGAAACACGAACTTGCTGACATCGCCTCCCATTAATGCAATCTCGCGCACGATGCTGCCAGAGATAAATTGGTACTGATCCGACGGCGTAAGGAACATTGTCTCGACGTCGGGCAACAAATACCGATTCATACCGGCCATCTGAAACTCGTATTCGAAGTCTGAAACGGCGCGCAGGCCGCGCACGACGACGCGGGCGTTCTGCTCGCGCACAAAATCCTTTAGCAGCCCGCGAAAGCCGCTGACTTCGACGTTGGGGTAATGCGACAGCACTTCGCGTGCAATCGCGATGCGCTCGTTCAGATCAAAGAAGGGCTTTTTCGCACGGCTGTCCGCCACACCCACCACGAGCTTCGTGAACAGCCCCGCGGCGCGCCGCACTAAATCCTCATGGCCGCGCGTTAGCGGATCGAACGTTCCCGGATATACCGCGATCACCATTAGTTCTCCCGCCAACTAAACCTTTGTTCCAAGCCGGTCGCGGATTATGCAGAATCCGGAGTGAGCAGATAAAAATGCACACGCCCGGCGTGGCCCACCCGCGCGATTTCCAATCTGTGTCGTTTCAATAGCGCTTCGTCGATTGCTGTGCCGCTTTCGACGTATATCAGCCCATTCGGTGCAATTAACCGTGCGGCCGTTGCCAGGGCTGGAGTCAGCAGACCCGAATCGAACGGCGGATCAACGAAGACGATTTCAAACGAAGCGTCAGACCATTGTGCCGCTGCTGAAAGCGCATCTCCAGTAATGATGTCGATTTGGTCCGCAGCCAGCTTGCGCTTTGTCTGCGCCAATTGCTCTGCCACCCGCCGGTTGTTTTCGATCAACCACACGCGCCTCGCGCCGCGCGAGGCAAGCTCGAAACCGAGGGCGCCGGTTCCAGCGAATAGATCGAGGGCACGCACGGCTTCCACCGCCGGAACAAGGTGCTCGATCCAGTTGAACAGCGTTTCGCGGACGCGGTCGGGGGTCGGTCGCAAACCGTGGATATCGGCGACCGCTAGAGGAGTTCGTTTCCATAAGCCGCCGATGATGCGAACTCGATTCGGAGTGCCGGCCGCCACAGTTGGCACACGATGCTTTGTTACACTGACTTTCGACGGTCGCCTTGATGTTGCTCGTGTCGCCTCTTCCTTTGACCGTCTTCTAACCATCGCTCGATGATAAGTCCCGGGTCTTCCGGAGGTTCGAAGAACGGCTGGCTGTCGCGACTCAAAACCGGCCTAACGAAGACCCGCGTCAACATCGTCGGATTATTTTCTGGCGGAGTCGTCGACGAAGCATTTCTGGACGAGCTCGAGATTGCGTTAATTGGCGCCGACGTCGGGCTGGGGACCGCCGCCTACTTGATCGAGGCGCTGAAAACGCGCATCAAATTGCATGGCTTGCTGACGCAAGACGAAGTGCGGCGCGCGCTGAGCGACGAGATCACCTCCCTGCTCGAACCCGCCGAAAGCGCCATCGTTTTTCCGCAGCGCCCGTTGGTGATCATGGTGGCCGGCGTCAACGGTGCGGGCAAAACGACTTCGATCGGCAAGCTCGCCAAATGGCTTGCCAATCAACGTAAAACTGTGCTGCTCGCAGCCGGCGACACGTTTCGCGCGGCCGCACGCGAGCAGCTCGCCATCTGGGGCGCGCGCAACGACGTCGAAGTCATCGCACAAAGCGGCGGCGACCCAGCCGCGGTCGTGTTCGATGCCGTGTCCGCCGCCAGAGCACGCGGAGTGGATGTGCTGATTGCAGACACCGCCGGGCGCTTGCCGACGCAGCAGCACTTGATGGAAGAATTGAAGCGAATCAAGCGCGCGCAGGACAAAGCGATGCCTGGCGCGCCTCACCAAATTCTCCTGATCATCGACGGCACCAACGGGCAAAACGCGCTGGCACAAGTCAAGGCTTTCGACGATGCGGTCGGATTGACCGGGCTGATCATCACCAAGCTCGACGGAACCGCCAAGGGCGGCGTGCTCGCTGCGATCGTCGAAGCGCGGCGCGGACGCCCGTTGCCGATTCTGTTCATCGGCGTCGGCGAAGCAATCGACGATTTGCAGCCATTCGTGGCGCGCGATTTTGCGAATGCACTGATGGGATTGGCAAGCTGATGAAAAACGCATCAAGCAGGCGCGAGGTTGCCCCGAGGAGCGCACGCGCCCGGGGGTACGTTGAGCACCGAAAGCGCAAGATCGGGATGGGCAGTAGGTTTGCATCGGACTGCTGATGCTGCTCGCCGCCGTCGACTTAGGCTCCAACAGTTTCCGGCTTGAGATTGGCAAGGTCGAAGGGGCGCACATTTCGCGCCACGGCTACTGGAAAGAAACGGTCCGTCTCGCTGCCGGGCTCGACGACAACAACAAACTCAGCAAGAAGTCGATCGAGGTCGCGGTTGAAACGCTCGCACGGATGAACGAACGTCTGCGCGGCATGAAGAGCGAACACGTGCGCGCGGTCGGCACGCAATCGCTTCGGCAAGCGCGCAATCTCGATGAGTTTCTGCTGGAGGCACAGCACGCGCTCGGCTTTCCGATAGAAGTCATTTCAGGGCGCGAGGAAGCACGCCTCGTGTTCGAAGGTTGCATGCACACATTGCCCCCTTCTACTGCCCGCCGGTTGGTGGTCGATATCGGCGGGGCCTCAACCGAAGTCATCGTTGGCAAACGGTTCGAGGCGGAAAGTGCCGAGTCGTTCAAAGTCGGCTGCGTTAACACGTCGCTCCGCTTTTTCAAGGACGGCCGCATCGATCGGTCAAGCTTCAAGAAGGCGCAGGTCGCTGCTGCCGCCGAGCTGGAAGAAGCGGTGTCGGTGTTCTCGCGTGGACACTGGGAAGAAGCTTTTGGCTCGAGTGGCACGATCGGCGCGGTGTCCGACATCCTGCGAACGCAAGGCTGGACTGACGGCACGATAACGCCGCAGGGTTTGCTCACGCTGCGCTACGCGTTGCTCGATGCAGGCGAGATCAAGCGTATCCGGCTTGCCGGCATGAAACCCGACCGGCAGGAAGTGCTGGCCGGCGGCGTCGCGGTGTTGTCCGCTGTGTTCGACTCCCTCGCAGTCGACGAAATGCGGCCCGCACGCGGAGGGTTGCGCGTCGGCGTGCTCTACGACTTGCTGGGGCGCCGCGAGCGCAAGGATTTGCGCGACTCCAGCGTGGTGCGCATGCAGGCACGCTTCGGTGTCGACCGTGCACACGCGCAACGCGTCTGCGTCCTCGCAACGCAGTTTCATTCCGCGCTCGCTACCCCGGCAAGCGACGAGATGGCGAATCGGCTGCGCTGGGCCGCGTTGCTGCATGAAGTGGGTTTCGCCATTTCGCACAACGATTATCACAAGCACGCGGCGTATCTGATCCAGCACAGCGATATCGCCGGTTTCTCGACGTCCGACCAGCAGAGGGTTGCAACGCTGGTGATGGCGCAGCGTGGCAACTTGAGAAAGGTGCAGGCAGCGCTCGAGGATCAGGAGAGCGCTGCAACTATCCTGTCGTTGCGACTTGCGGTGATCTTCGCGCACGCGCGACGCGCGGTCGAGCTACCTGCCTGGTCGCTGAAATTCGGAAAGACGATCGAGCTGGAGCTGGCGAACGAATGGTTGTCGCGGCATCCGCTCACTCAATATCTCTTGGAAGAAGAAGCCACGCATTGGGACAAAATGGGAGTGGCATTTACGCTTAAACCAAATCCGGACTGATCACTGCCCGCAGTATGGTTTGCTCGTCACCGTTATTGTCGCGCTGGCTGAGCCACCATAGTCCACCCTTTTTGAGCGACCAGTCGAGCGCCTGACCGCTTAACAGTTCGCTCGCGATCATGCCGAGAGTGGGTTGATGCCCGACCACGACAACCGCTGCTTTCGAATTTGGCCAATCGACGGCGGCGAGCACCTCGGCAGCAGTCGCGCCGGGCGCGAGATCTTCGACCGTGCGCAATTTATGATGCGAAATTTCGGCGAGCGCTTGCGCGGTCTGTTGAGCGCGCCGCGCCGGGCTGACGCAAATTTTCGCCGTCTGCGGCAGGCGCGTTTGCAGCCATTCGGCGACCCGCCGCGCCTGCTTTTCGCCCTTCGCTGTGAGCTTGCGGGCTAGATCCGGCTCGCCGGGCTCCGCCTCGGCGTGACGCCACAGCAGCAACTCCATCAGGGTTCACCTACGTTAGCGGCGAGCCCAGCCAACAGCTCACGCTGTGCCGATCGGTGGGCAGTCGCGACTCTCGGTGCGAGATATTCGCCGTCGGCCTGCAGAGTCCAGGCATCCTGCGTGTCTTCCAGATAAGGCGTAAGCCCTTCATCGACGACGCGCTTGCGCAACTTCGGTTCAAGCACCGGCCAAGCAATCTCGATACGGCGAAACAGATTGCGCCCCATCCAATCGGCGCTCGACAAATAAACCTTCGGCGTGCCCCCATTGCGAAAGTAATAAATACGGTGATGTTCGAGGAAGCGTCCGACGATCGAGCGCACCCGAATGTTCTCCGACAGTCCCTTCACCCCAGCACGCAGCGCGCATGCGCCACGCACGATCAGATCGATCTTTACGCCAGCTTGCGAGGCTGCGTACAGGGCGGTAATCGTCGCATCGTCCGTCAGCGCATTCATCTTGGCGATCACGCGCGCCTGTTTACCGTTGCTGGCAGTCTTTACCTCATGGGCCAGTTCCCGCAGCAGGTTCCGGTGCAGCGTAAACGGTGCCATCCAAAGATGCTTTAACCGCTCGACCTTTGTAAGGCTGGTCATATGCAAGAACGCTTTTTCCATATCGCCGCAGATCTCGGCGTTCATGGTCAGCATGCCGAAGTCGGTATACAACTTGGTCGTGGCCGAGTGATAGTTGCCCGTACCCAGGTGCGCGTATCGCACCAGCGTCGGACGGCCACGCACGTCCTCACGCCGTAGAACCAGCGTCATCTTGCCGTGTGTTTTGAGTCCGAGGACGCCATAGACCACCTGTGCACCGACCGCTTCCAGCCGCTCGGCGAGGTTGATGTTGGCCTCTTCGTCAAAACGCGCTTTGAGCTCGACGATTGCCGTAACTTCCTTGCCGCGCCGAGCAGCGTCTTCGAGAATATCAACCATTACCGAGCTGATGCCGGTGCGATACAGCGTCATTCGAATCGCGGCAACGCGCGGATCAACCGCGGCCTGCCGCAAAAACTCGATCACCGGCTCGAAGCTTTCGAACGGATGGTGCAGCAGAATGTCCCCTTGCTTAAGCGCCTCGAACATGTCCGCGCTCGGCGCCACCTTGCGTGGCCACGCGGGTGCGAAAGGTGGCCAGCGCAGCTTCGGTACCGTCAACAAATCCACCAACTGATTCATGCGCACCAGGTTGACCGGCCCATCGACCTGAAAAACTGCTTCGCTCGGTATCTGAAACTGT
>DATLMT010000147.1:0-9093 GCA_035537135.1 Burkholderiaceae bacterium
GGCGGCGCCACCGTCACCAACGCCACATTGCACAACGAAGACGAGATTCGACGCAAGGACGTCCGCATTGGCGATACGGTCATCGTCAGGCGCGCCGGCGATGTTATTCCGGAGATCGTCGCAGTCGTGCCCGACCGCCGGCCAAGTAATGCCAAGGTTTTTAGGATGCCCGCGCGCTGCCCTGTCTGCGGCTCACACGTATTCCGCGAGGAAGGTGAAGCGGTCACACGCTGCACCGGCGGGCTTGTCTGCGGCGCGCAGCGCAAGCAGGCGTTACTGCACTTTGCGAGCCGCCGCGCGCTTGACATCGACGGGCTCGGCGACAAGATTGTCGACCAGCTGGTCGACAGCGGCCTGGTGCACACACCGGCAGATTTATTCAAGCTTGACACGGAAACGCTCGCCGGCCTCGAACGATTGGCCGACAAGTCGGCGGCGAACCTGGTGGCGGCGCTCACGCGAGCACGCCGCACCACGCTCGAGCGCTTCATTTACGCACTCGGTATCCGGCACGTCGGCGAGTCAACCGCCCGCGATCTGGCGCGGCACTTCGGCAAGCTCGATTCAGTCATTGACGCATCAGAAGACGAGCTGCTGCAAGTGCCCGACGTCGGGCCTGTCGTCGCGGCGTCGATTGCGCGTTTTTTTGCTGAATCACACAACCGGCAGGGTATCCGAGAGCTGCGCGCCGCCGGCGTTCATTGGCTTGAATCGGATCCAGTGCGTGAGCCTGCCGGCGCGCTTGCCGGTAAGACGTTCGTCATCACCGGAACGTTGCCAACGCTGAAGCGCGACGACGCCAAAGAAATGATCGAAGCGGCTGGCGGCAAGGTGTCGGGCTCAGTGTCGAAAAAAACCGATTATGTCGTCGCCGGTGACGATGCCGGTTCGAAGCTGGCCAAGGCGCGCGAGCTCGGGGTGTCTATCATCGACGAAGCGCAATTGCAGAAGATGCTGGGAGATTAGTTTTGTACGCGATTATCGGCGGCAGCGGTTTGGCCAAGCTCACCGCGCTGCAAAGTCCGCGGCGGCAGGTGATGCGCACCCCGTATGGCGAGCCATCGGGGGCGCTGACCTTCGGCGAGTTCGCCGGCGCCGAAGTTGTTTTTCTTGCGCGGCACGGATACGGCCACACGCTGTCCCCGCACGAGATCAACTATCGCGCCAATATCTGGGCACTGAAGGAACTGAAGGTGGAGGGCGTGATTGCGGTGGCCACTGTCGGCGGCATCCGCAGCGACCTTGCGCCTGGCACGCTGGTGCTGCCTGACCAGATCATTGACTACACGTACAGCCGCAAAAGCACGTTCTTCGAAGGCTCCGAGATGCCAGTCATCCACGTCGATTTCACGCAGCCGTATTCGCCAGCGTTGCGCGCAAGGTTGGTCGCCGCAGCGGCGGCGTGCGGGGAGCGGGTATTCGACGGCGCCGTTTACGCCTGTACGCAGGGCCCACGATTGGAAACGGCTGCAGAGATTGAGCGCATCGCGCGCGAGGGCGGCGACGTGGTCGGCATGACCGGCATGCCGGAAGCCGTGCTGGCGCGCGAAGCTGGACTCGATTACGCCGCGATTGCCGTGGTCATTAATCACGCGGCCGGTCGCGGCGACAGTGTGCGGGCAATCAAGCTCGACGAGCTGACCGAGGTGATGCATCAAAGCATCGTGCGCGCGGTACGCATTCTGAATTCATTTTTCGAGAAGGCGTCATGATTCACGAGATTCTGCGCATGGGCGATCCGCGGCTGCTGCAAGTGTCGCAGCCAGTGCGCGATCTGGCTGCACCCGAGCTCGCCGCGCTGGTCGACGATATGTTTGAAACGATGCACGCAGCGAACGGGGCGGGATTAGCCGCTCCGCAAATCGGTGTGCCACTCCGCCTCGTTATCTTCGGTTACGCCGATCCCGAGGCGCGCAACCCGCGCTATCCGGATGCTGATCCGGTACCGCAGACGATCCTGATCAACCCGGTGGTCGAGCCGGTCGGTGCCGAGATGGAAGAAGGCTGGGAAGGCTGCCTGTCGGTGCCGGGCTTGCGCGGTGTCGTTCCGCGCTACTCGCGAATTCGATACCGTGGGGTCGATCTAGACGGTGGCGCGATCGATCGAGTCGCCGACGGTTTTCACGCACGCGTTGTGCAGCATGAATGCGATCACCTTGACGGCATCCTGTACCCGATGCGCGTACGCGACTTCTCGCGCTTCGGCTATACGGATATTTTGTTTCCCGAGATGACCGACGCTGACGATTGAAGCGCAGGCGCAAGCGCGTCGAGCAGATCCCTCTCAATTGCGAACTGGCCCTTTGGTGACTCGAGCTGGGGGCCGGAGATCAGGAACACGTCTTCGGCGCGCTCGCCGAGCGTCAGCACTTTGGCGGTGTGCACCTCAACTTCGTGGCTCGCGAGCACGCGCGCGATCGAATAGAGGAGCCCAAGCCTATCGGTCGCGACCACGGATAACAGATGGCGCGAACCGCGCTCGTCAGGCTGCAGCTGAACGGTGGGTGAAACCGGAAACTGGCGCGATTGTCGTGACTGCCGATATTTCTCGGGCGGCGCGGCGGGTGGCAGCGCGTGCTCTTTCGCGATCCACTCCGCGAGCTCGTGCTCGATCTGGCTTAACAGCTCGCGATAGTGTCGAGCGCGGCCATGATCGGTGACCAGGAAAGTGTCAAGCGCATAGCCGTGGCGCGTCGTGTGCACCCGCGCGTCAAGAATGCTCAGGTTCCGGCTGTCAAAGTAGCCGCAGACGCGAGCAAACAGGCCTTTCTGATCTTTGACGTAGATCAGGACTTCGGCGCCTTCACCGATGCGCGCCAGGCGCGCACGCACGATCGGCTTTGTACTCTCGACTTTGCTGAACAGCGATCGGGTATGCCACGCGATGTCCTGCGCGCTGTGCCGCAGAAAGTAAACCACATCGAGCTGCTGCCATAGTGCGTCACGGGCCTCGTCCGACAAACCGTACAACCGCAAAATACGCAGCGCTTCCTGCTTGCGCCCTTCGAGCACTGCGGTTGGCGCCACGGTGCCGCCGCCGAGCAGCCGCCTCGTCGATCGAAACAGGTCTTCGAGCAGCTTGCCTTTCCACGCGTTCCACACTTTTGGGCTGGTGCCGCGAATGTCGGCAACGGTCAACAGATAAAGAGCGATTAGCGTTCGCTCGTCCTTGACGCGCGCGGCAAAGCGCTCGATCACGGCAGGATCGGCCAGATCCTGCTTCTGCGCTACCTGCGACAGCGACAGATGCTGCGCAACCAGAAAGTCCACGAGCGCGATGTCGGCGCGATCGAGGCCGTGATCGCGGCAGAACCGCCGTGCGTCGCGGCTGCCCAGGTCACTGTGATCACCGCCGCGGCCCTTGGCTATGTCGTGAAAAATGGCCGCGATATAAAGCAGCCACGGCTTGTCAAAATCGGCCATCAACTGACTGCACAGCGGATACTCGTGCGCGTGCTCGGACAGCGTGAACCGGCGCAGATTGCGCAGCACCTGCAGGATGTGCTGGTCGACCGTGTAGACGTGAAACAAATCGTGCTGCATCTGCCCGACGATGCGGCGAAACACCGGCAAGTAACGCCCGAGCACTGATAAATCGTTCATCCGGCGCAGCTCGTGCAGCACACCCTTTGGTTGCTGCAGCAGCGCAATGAAAGTCGCCCGATTGGCGGGATCGCGCCGATAACTCGTGTTGACTCTGACACGCGCATGCCAAAGCGCGCGCATCAGCTGCGCAGACATACCCTTAAGCTCGCGATGCTGCGCCATGATCAGAAACGCACGCAATATCCCGTTCGGGTCTCGCTGTAGCGCTGCTTCGTCTGCCAGATCGAGCAATTCGTTGCGAGCGACGAACGTCGCGTCGATCACCCGCGCCTCCAGCTCGCGCCCGAACAATCGATGCTCGATGTTCTGCAGCAAGATCTTGTTCATCTGCGTCACGACTTTGGCCGAGCGGTAGTACTGCTGCATCAAGACTTCGCTCGGGCGGCATTGTGCGGTCGCGTGCACCCGGCTCATCTGGGCCACGGCATCCTGCACATCGAACACCAGACGATCTTCGCGGCGGCCGGTGACTAGGTGCAGGCGCGCGCGGATCTCCTTGATGCGGCGCTCGCTGCGGCGGATGATCAACGCTTCTGCAGTAGTAATAAATCCACCGCGCTCGAGCTCGACCCAGCTGCCGCCGTAACCGCTGGCGCGCGCGATCCAAACGACGACTTGAAGGTCGCGCAGTCCACCAGGCCCTTCCTTTACGTTGGGCTCGAGGCTGTACGGCGCCTCGTCGTACTTGATGTGACGATGCTGCTGCTCGAGCAACTTGGCGCGAAAGTAGACCTCGCGGTCGAGAGATTCAACGATTGCACGGGAAAATGTGGCGTACCGCGAGCGTGGCCCTGTCAGCAACCGTGATTCGAGCATCGCCGTCAGAATGGTGATATCGCGCTGCGCTTCGCCGATACATTGGTCGAGCGTGCGCACGCTGTGTCCCAGTGGCACGCCAAGATCCCACAGCAGGCTGACCAGGTTTTCGATCGTTCGCGCGTCGTCGTCGGTCGCAGGCTGATTGAGCAGGATCAGCACGTCGACGTCGGAGTGCGGAAACAATTCTCCGCGACCGTAGCCACCTACGGCGATCAGCGTCGCGCGCGACGTAATGCCGCTTGCTTCGGCCACCTCGCGCAATAAGCGGTCAACCGAGCGTGATAATCCGCGCAGAAGCGTGTCGACTGGGCCGCCGGTCTTGAAGCGGTCGATTAGGCCGGCGCGCTCTTGCTGCCAGCGATCGCGCAGCTTGAACGCGACATCATTCATCGAAACCCTCTAGGCGGGTGCGTGCTCGTGCTCGCGCGCCTGTTCGCTAGTTTCGTGAATGAACGCAGGCCGTGCAGGTGCGCCGGCGGAAAGCGTCAACACTTCGAATCCGGACTCCGTAACCAGCACCGTGTGTTCCCATTGTGCGGACAGCGAATGATCCTTTGTGACGATGGTCCAGCCGTCGGACAACTCCTTGATCTCGCGCCGCCCGGCGTTGATCATCGGCTCGACGGTAAAGATCATGCCGGCAGTCAGCGGCTCCAGTGTGCCTGGCTTGCCGTAGTGCAGGATCTGCGGCTCTTCATGAAATTTGCGTCCGATGCCGTGGCCGCAGAACTCACGCACCACGCTGTAACCGTTTTTCTCCGCGTGCACCTGTATAGCATGGCCAATATCGCCGATCGTCGCGCCCGCGCGCACCTGCGCGATGCCGAGCCACATGCACTCATACGTCACATCGCTGAGGCGCCGGGCCGCGATCGATGGCTCCCCGATGAAATACATGCGGCTCGTGTCTCCGTGAAAGCCGTCCTTAATCACTGTCACGTCGATGTTCAGTACATCACCGTTCTTCAGCGCCTTGTCCCCGGGGATCCCGTGACAAACCTGATGGTTAACCGAGGTGCAGATGGCTTTCGGGAACGGCCGATACCCGGGCGGCGCGTAGTTCAGCGGCGCCGGCACCGTGTGCTGCACATTGATCATGTAGTCGTGGCACAGTCGATCCAGTTCACCGGTAGTCACCCCCGGTTTCACGTGCGGGGCGACAAAGTCCAGGACTTCGGCGGCCAGGCGCCCAGCCACACGCATTGCGGCAATTTCTTCGGCTGTCTTGATCACAATGGCCATGAACTAAGTTCTCGGTATAGATGGCTATAATATCCGGCTAACCGCAGACTCGGTCATCAGAAATCATTGATTCTGATCGGCTTTGCCGGGGCAGCGACAAATCACGCACGGCATCCCCAAGGTGCGGGCAGGACTCGTGGTTCAAATGCGAGTCCAGTCCGCCTTGATGTCCGTGCCGGATCTAACCTTGGAGAATGTTATGTCGGTAACGATGCGTCAAATGCTGGAAGCCGGGGTTCATTTTGGACACCAGACACGCTTCTGGAATCCGAAAATGGCACCGTTCATTTTCGGCCACCGCAACAAAATTCATATTATCAACCTCGAGCGGACGCTCGATCAGTTCCAGTCCGCGACCAAGTTCGTGCGCCAGTTGGCAAGCAATCGTGGCACGGTCTTATTCGTCGGCACCAAGCGCCAGGCGCGCGAGACGATTGTCGAGGAAGCGCAGCGAGCCGGTATGCCGTTTGTAGATCAGCGCTGGCTTGGGGGCATGCTGACTAACTTCAAAACTGTCAAGGTCTCGATCAAGCGGCTCAAGGAGATGGAGCAGATCGTCGCTGACAACGGCACCGAGCGCATGTCCAAAAAAGAAGCGCTTGATTTTCAGCGCGAGATAGAAAAGCACAACAAGGCGATCGGCGGTATCAAGGACATGAATGCGCTGCCCGACGCGCTGTTCGTGATTGACGTCGGCTATCACAAGATTGCGATTCTGGAGGCCGCGAAGCTCGGCATTCCGGTCGTCGCGGTGGTCGACACCAATCATTCGCCCGAAAACATCGCGTACGTCATTCCGGGCAACGACGATTCGAGCCGGGCCGTGCGGCTGTACGCGCGCGGCATCGCGGACGCAGTGCTGGAAGGTAAGGCAGCGGCGCTGCAAGGCGTGGTGCAGGCAGCAGCAAGCGATAACGACGAAGAATTCGTCGAAGTGAACGAAGCGCAGTAACTTCGGCGAGTCGAAGCTTGGACGGGGGCGCAAGCCCCTTTTTTGTAAAACTGGGGAGCTGTAATGGCGGAAATTACCGCGGCGATGGTCAAGGAACTGCGTGAGAAGACCGACGCGCCGATGATGGAATGCAAGAAAGCGCTGGCCGAGGCCGATGGTGATTTGGCGAAGGCGGAGGAAATTTTGCGCGTCAAGCTGGGTAATAAGGCGAGCAAAGCGGCGTCCAGGATCGCGGCTGAAGGTGTGGTTGCGATAGACATCGACCAAGCCGGCAAGCTCGGCGCGATCGTCGAAGTTAACTCCGAAACTGATTTCGTTGCGAAGAATGCGGACTTCGCGCAGTTCGCGAAAGATTTGGCGAAGCTTGTGGCAACGAAAAACCCGGCGGATGTCCAGGCATTGTCCGCGCTGTCATTAGGCGGCGATACGGTTGAAGCGACACGCACTGCGCTGATCGGCAAGATTGGGGAGAACATTTCGATTCGGCGTTTTGCGCGAGTCGAAGCCAAAGGGCGGCTGGCGACCTATGTCCACGGCGGCAGCAAGATAGGCGTCGTGGTCGACGTCGTGGGCGGTGATTCCGAATTAGCTAAGGATGTCGCGATGCACATTGCCGCTAGCAAGCCGAAGTCGCTCGATGCGACCGGTGTGCCGTCGGACCTGCTCGACACCGAGCGGCGCATTGCCGTCGAAAAAGCACGCGAGGCCGGCAAGCCCGAAGCGATGCTCGAAAAGATAGCGGAGGGAACGGTACAGAAGTATTTGCGCGAAGTGACCTTGCTCGGCCAGGTGTTTGTGAAAGCCGAAGACGGCAAGCAGACGATTGAACAGCTTCTGAAAGGCAAGGGGGCCAGTGTCAGCAGCTTCGTGCTGTACGTCGTCGGCGAAGGGATCGAACGCAAGCAGACGGATTTCGCTGCCGAAGTCGCCGCGATGGCGACGGCGCGCGCGTGATGTATTTCATGCCCCGGTAATCCAATGTCCGCCAATGACGCAACAATGAACAGCAGGTCCGCTCCGGCGTATCGACGCGTTCTGCTGAAATTGTCGGGCGAGGCGCTGATGGGCGACGACGCGTTCGGGATCAACCGCACGACTGTTGAGGGGATGGTGGCGGATCTGGGCGAGGTCGTGCGGCTTGGAGTTGAAGTCGCGGTGGTTATTGGGGGCGGCAATATTTTTCGCGGCGTGGCACTGGGAGCCGAGGGGATGGATCGCGCAACCGCTGACTACATGGGAATGATGGCCACGGTGATGAATGCGATGGCGTTACAGGATGCGCTGCGCCGCGCGGGTGTCGAAGCGCGCGTTCAATCCGCGCTAAACATCGAGGCGGTTGTGGAGCCGTACATTCGCCCGAAGGCCTTGCGCTACCTTGAAGAGGGCAAGATCGTGATTTTCGCTGCTGGCACCGGCAATCCGTTTTTTACGACGGACACCGCAGCAGCGCTGCGCGGGTCTGAAATCGGCGCGCAAATCGTGTTGAAGGCGACCAAAGTCGACGGCGTTTACACGGCTGATCCAAAAAAGGATCCAAAGGCAACGCGTTACTCGACGATCACGTTCGATGAAGCGATCAACCGGAAGCTGGAGATCATGGACGCCACCGCATTCGCGCTGTGCCGGGACCAGAAGCTGCCGATCAAGGTGTTCAATATCGCAAAGCGTGGCGCGTTAAAGCGCGTGGTACTGGGAGAAGACGAAGGCACGCTGGTTCATGTCTAGACAGGGAGTGAGCCGATGAGTATTGCAGAGATCCAAAAATCGACCGAGCAGAAGATGCAGAAGTCGGTCGAAGCCTTGAAACATGATTATGCGAAGGTGCGCACCGGGCGCGCGCACGTTGGGTTGCTCGATCACATCCAGGTCGACTATTACGGCTCCATGATGCCGCTCAATCAAGTCGCGCAAGTCGGCCTTGGTGATGCACGCACAATCACGATTCAGCCGTGGGAAAAGAAGATGATCCCGGTCGTCGAGAAAGCGATTCGCGAGTCCGATCTAGGATTGAATCCTTCCACCAGCGGGGACATCGTCCGCGTGCCGATGCCGTTGCTGACCGAGCAGCGGCGCAAGGAACTGGTCAAGGTCGTCAAGCACGAAGGCGAGAATGCCAAGGTGGCCGTGCGCAATCTGCGCCGCGACGCCAATCACCACGTCAAGGAAATGCTAAAGAACAAGGAAATCTCCGAAGACGACGATCGCCGCGCCGAAGACGCGATTCAGAAGCTCACCGATCGTTACGTCGCCGAGATCGATAGGCTCGGTGCGGAAAAAGAAAAAGAAGTGATGACCGTTTGACGTCATCTGTGGACGCCATCGCAGTGGGTACACCGACTTCGAAAAGCTTGCTCAAAAGCTCGAGCGCTGCCCGTATCCCACGGCATGTCGCAATCATCATGGATGGCAACGGGCGGTGGGCACTAGCGCAAGGCAAGCCGCGCGTGGCGGGGCATTCCCGCGGAGTCGATGCG
>DATLMT010000148.1:0-2575 GCA_035537135.1 Burkholderiaceae bacterium
GAGCCTGTTGCAGTCGAGGAGCTGACATTGCCTGATCAAGAACCTGTCAAGGTCCAGCCGGTGCGCCGTTACGGTGACAAAATCGGCCGCAACGATCCCTGTCCGTGCGGCTCCGGGAAAAAATATAAGCAGTGCCACGGAAAAATTGCGTGATCGGTCGGTGATCGGAATTGCCGGTGACCGTGAATCTGCGCAGTCCTGAGCCCACGTCCCTGCTTCCGATTAGCGGCATCGAGCTTGGATGGACCGAAGCGGGAATACGAAAGACAAACCGCAAGGATCTACTAGTGGTCCGCATTGCTGATGGGGCGAGCGTCGCCGGTGTGTTCACGCAGAACCGTTTTGCTGCGGCGCCGATTTTGGTGTGTCGTGAGCACCTGAGAGCGAATAAGGGTGTGCGTGCGTTGGTCGTCAACACCGGCAACGCGAACGCGGGCACCGGTGTGGTCGGGCTAGACGCGGCGCGCACAGCCTGTTCGGCGCTAGCGCGCCTGCTTGGATGTGAGTCAGGGCAAGTGCTCCCATTTTCAACCGGCGTAATCATGGAGCCGTTGCCGATCGAGCGATTAGTCGCAGGACTTCCGCATGCCGTCGATCGCCTCGCCGCTGACCACTGGCTGCAAGCGGCCGAGACGATCATGACGACGGATACGGTGCCGAAGGCTGTATCACGCCGGGTCGACGTCGCCGGAACTTTAATCACGCTGACCGGTATCGCAAAGGGCGCGGGCATGATCCGGCCCAACATGGCGACGATGCTCGGTTTTATCGCAACTGACGCGGCGATTGCGCCAGCATTGCTGCGGCGGCTGACACAGCGCGTGGTTCAACGATCATTCAATTGCATCACGATCGACGGCGATACGTCGACCAATGATTCCTTCGTCGTGATCGCCACCGGCCGTGGTCCGGCGCGAATCGCGTCCGAGAGCGAACCGGGCTTCGCGGCATTGTCCGACGCGCTGGCGGCGGTCGCCCTTGAACTGGCACACGCGATCGTGCGCGACGGCGAAGGCGCAACCAAGTTCATCGAAGTGCGCGTCGAGCAAGCGAGCACAGAGGGTGAGGCGCGTCAGGTCGCCTACGCTGTCGCGCATTCGCCATTGGTCAAGACGGCGTTTTTCGCTTCCGATCCAAATCTTGGTCGGATACTCGCCGCGGTCGGATACGCTGGGATTGACGATCTCGCTCCCGGACAAGTTCAACTGCATCTAGACGATGTGCACGTGGTGCGTGATGGCGGCCGCCATCCCGCGTATCGTGAGGAAGATGGTCAGCGCGTGATGAAGAAATCAGAAATCATCGTGCGTTTGCAGCTGGGGCGCGGCCGCGCGGCCGCATCGGTCTGGACCAGCGACTTGTCGCACGACTACGTCTCGATTAACGCCGACTATCGATCGTGACCCGCACCCCTATCGGTTCAACGCTACATCGTCTCGCCGCCGTGCTTGAGCGATTGGAATCGGTTTTACCAGCTCCGGTTTCAGCGGATTTTGCGTCAGCGCCCGCCTTGCGATGGCGCAAGCGCCGATACCTGGGCATTGAGCAAGGCGAGCTGCAACCGGTTGCACGGCCCGCGTTGATTCCGTTTGACGATCTAATGCATATCGACGATCAGAAGGTCGCGTTGCGCCAGAACACTGAGCGCTTTGTTCGGAGGCTACCGGCCAACAACGCATTGCTGACCGGGGCGCGCGGTACTGGCAAGTCGTCGCTGATCCGCGCGTGTTTGCACGAATTTTCCGCGCGTGGTCTGCGGCTAATCGAAGTGGATAAGCGTGACTTGATAGACGTCGCCGATATTGTCGACCTGGTTGCCGACCGAGCAGAGCGCTTCATTATTTTTTGCGACGATCTATCGTTCGATGCTAATGAAGCCGGCTATAAGGAGTTAAAAGCCGCGCTTGACGGTTCAATTGCCGGAACAGCAGACAATGTGCTCATCTACGCATCGTCGAATCGGCGGCACTTGATGCCAGAGCTGATGCGCGACAACATTGCTACTCGATATGACGACGACGGGGAGATTCATCCTGCCGAGGCGGTGGAAGAGCAGGTGTCGCTATCTGAGCGTTTTGGTCTATGGCTGTCGTTCTATCCGTTTCGTCAAAACGACTACCTGGACATCGTGGCGCACTGGCTGCAGCGCTTCGGCTTGCAGCAGCATGAGATCGGCGAAGCACGCGCTGACGCATTGCAGTTCGCGCTGCAGCGCGGCTCGCGATCGGGCCGGGTAGCGTTGCAGTTCGCGCGACATTGGGCAGGAACTAAGCGCCTTTCGAGCGCCAGCACGTCGCAATGACATCAATGCGTACGCCGGTCGACGTTGCGGCCGGCGTGCTGATTCGCCGTGATGGCCGTTTTCTGCTCGCTAGTCGGCCCGTTGGCAAACCATACGCAGCTTATTGGGAATTCCCGGGCGGAAAGGTCGAAGCAAGCGAGGCCGTTGCAGACGCACTCGCGCGTGAACTGCATGAAGAGCTCGGCATCGACATCGGCACGGCGTATCCGTGGGTTGTGCGCGTGTACAATTATCCGCATGCTCTGGTGCGCCTGCATTTCTTCCGTGTGTTCG
>DATLMT010000149.1:0-2395 GCA_035537135.1 Burkholderiaceae bacterium
GTGCTGCGCCTAAGCCTTCCGTCGGGCTGCCGTGCGGAAGCGTCATGCTGTGGCCAGCGCCGGGATTCGCTCGGATTCGGACCGCTCCGCCATCAATTGCAGAAACACGTCCTCGAGATCAGCGCGACCGACTTCCAGATCCTCGATCTCACATCCCGCCGCTTGGCACTCGGCCAGCACGCGGCCGACATCGCGGGGTTCACCAAGCCGTAGGACGAGAGCGCCATCGCGCTCATCGATCCGATGCGCGAGCACCGACGGCGGCGCCGTTCCACGCACCCGCAGCGTCATTTGCACGCCTTCGATGTGCGATAGCAGCGCCCGCGTGGTGTCTAGCGCAATCACGGTGCCGGACCTGAGCATCGCAATGCGCTGGCACAGCGCCTGCGCTTCCTCTAGGTAATGCGTTGTCAGCACGATCGTGTGACCTTCCTGATTCAACCGTCGGATGAACGACCAGAGTGTCTGCCTGAGTTCTACATCCACGCCGGCGGTCGGCTCGTCGAGCACGATGACTGGCGGCTTGTGCACCAATGCCTGGGCTACCAAAACGCGACGCTTCATTCCTCCCGACAGCGCGCGCATATTGGTATCGGCACGCGATGCAAGACCGAGGTTGGCCAGCACTTCATCGATCCACGCGCCATTGTTGGCCAAGCCAAAGTAGCCGGATTGGAATGCGAGCGTTTCGCGCACGGTGAAAAAAGGATCGAACGCGAGCTCCTGCGGGACGACGCCCAAAGCTAGGCGCGCTGCGCGGTAATCGTCGACGACGTCATGTCCCATCACTGTCACGTGCCCTTCAGTGGCGCGTACCAGGCCGGCAACGATTGAAATCAGTGTTGTCTTACCGGCGCCGTTCGGCCCTAGCAGCCCGAAAAACTCGCCACGCTGGATCTGCAGATCGACACGGTCCAGTGCAAGCGTCGAGCCGTAGCGCTTGGTAACAGCGGAAACCTGAATGGCAGCCAGCGTGACCTGCGCGAGATAAGTAAATCGCTATCGACTACGGGCGGGCGGCGTCGGAGATTGGCAGAAGGCTATCCACCCCGTAAACCGTCGCAAGACTCAACATATCCGCGGGCACCCCGGACACTTCGATTGACCGTCCGGCCGCAATCGCGGCGCGCTGCCACGCAAGCAAGACCACCAGCGCGGACGAATCGCACGTGCGCACGGCGGACAAATCGAAGGAGGTGTCGCCTGCCTGTACCGCTGCGATGCCGAGCCCAGCCAACTGCGACGCGTTCGCCAGGCTCATGTCGTCGGCATCGATGCGCATCACGCCTCAGGCTTTTTTCTGCGCGAGTTGGCTGTTGCGCTCGGTGAGCGTCTTGATCAGACCATCGATTCCGCTCGAGTTGACCTGCGAGCTGAATTGCGACTTGTAGTTTTCGACGAGCCAGACACCCAGAATGTTGATGTCGTAAATTTTCCAGCCGGCATCGGACTTCTCGAGCCGGTAATCGAGCTGGATCGGATCGCCACGCGACGCCACGACCTGCGTACGCACGATTACGTCGGTATCCGTCGGTTGTGCGCGATACGGCCGCAGTTCGACCTTGTGATCGCTGACCTGCCCTAACGCGCCGCTGTACGTGCGCACCAGCAAAGTACGGAACTCGCGTGTCAGCGCAGCACGCTGCTCTGGCGTCGCATTACGCCAACCCGGCCCCACCGACAACTGAGTCATCTTTTGAAAATCGGTGTACGGCAGAACCTTCTCGTCGACCAGTTTCTGCACGCGACCGGTGTCGCCCGACTTCAGAGCTTTATCTTCCTTAATCGCGTTCAACACTTCATTTGACAAGTCACGCACCATGGCGTCCGGCGTAGCGGCGGGCGCCTGCGCAGCGGCCGTGGTCAGCAGTGTCGATGCCGCCAAAGTAAGCACTAAAGTTTTTAAGAATTGCATTGGGGATTCGTCTCGTTTGAATGGAAGGTGGAAGTTAGGACCGGCAGCGGTGCCCTTCGTTCAAGCAGCCGCCGCGCTTACTTGCTGGCCGGCGCCGGATTCGACTGGGGCGGCACCAACTCCTTCTTAACGTTTGGGTCGGCGGCCGGTGGACTGGCAGACGGAGTATTTGAAGACGATTCATCCGGTGACGGCGGCGGACTGCCGTCGTAGACCTGGCTGCGCCGGCGCTGCAGATAGCCGTCACGGATAAAGCGATACTTATCGAGCGCTGCGCCCGAGACCAAGTCGTCGGCTTTCAGCAACTGTGCCCTCTGATCGACAACCCGCGTGCCGATGATTGCATTGCGCACGCGAATATTCTCAATGTAAAAGTTGGGATCGAGATACGGTTCGGCGCCATAGATGCCGATCGCATCGCGCACGCTGCTGGGACCCAGAATGGGCACCACCAAGTACGGGCCGGCGCCGAGGCCCCAG
>DATLMT010000150.1:0-3586 GCA_035537135.1 Burkholderiaceae bacterium
TAGCGGTAGTACGCGCTCAATACCGAAGCGCGGCGCGGCTGCCAACGCGTGCCAGCGGTGACGCGGGCGAACTCGCCTCGCTCAGCGGCGTATTGCGCGGCTAAATCAATCGCCCACGATCTGCCGAGTTGCGCGGTCAACGTTGCCAGAACGTCGGTGGAATTTTGGCTGCGCGGGGTCTCGCCCGGGAGCGTAACTCGCTGCTCACTGAAGTAATAGCGCTGCCCAATGGCCGCGCGTAGTCGTTCAGCGCCAGTCTCGCTGTCCAAAACGCGCGTCGTCAACGCAGCGGTAAGCTGATTCGCTTCAGAGATTCGATCCGAGCCCGAGTAGATGTTCTCGGTGAACAGTTGCGAGTAGTTCAGATCAGCCAGCGCGCTGTCGAAGTTGGGCAGATTGTTTTGATTGCGGAATGGGATATATGCGTAGAACAGGCGCGGCTCGAGCGTCTGCTGCGCGCCGCGACCGAACCAGCTGACATCGCGCTCGAAGACCAGTCCCGTGTCGATGCTTAGGATCGGCAGCGTTCGCGTTTGAGAAGAATCGCCCGGCCGGAACCGCGGATTTAAATCGTAGGCCGCCGACGACACGCGTGCGCGCGGAACGAAGAACCAGCCCGGAGCGAGAATCGGATATGCGGCGCGCACGTCGGCCAGATAGCGGTTGCCCGTTTCCAGTGTTGGATGATCGAATCGCGTGCCTTCAAGCGCTGCCGACGCTTCAAAGCCGCGCCAGTCGGCGATGTAGCCGCTAACACTTGCCTGTGGCACGCGTTCGTACGGCTTGGCCACTAGTTGAAACGTGTTTGGATCCTGCAGCGTCTGGTTCTTCGTGATTCGCACGGAGGTATTCCAGTACGGCTGGTTGTATGCAACGTAGCCGTCCTGCGGAAGCACCTTTTGAGAGGTGTCGACAATGGTGGTGGCGAAGTCCACAAAGTATCGATCGTCGGAAACGCGGTTGTAGTTGATGCCAGCCGCGAAGCCGAGCGGCGACGCATATTCGTAACGCACCGCCTTGAAGTCCCGCGATCCGTCGAACTGCTGGTCCTTCGCGATCACGTCATACACCAGCGTGGCGCGGTGATTCGGGTTCAGATAGCGCAGCTCGTTTTCAAGCAACAACCCGCGCTTGCTCATTAAGCGCGGCGTTAGCGTGTAGTCGTAATTCGGCGCCAAATTGAAATAGTAGGGGGCGCTGATGTCGGTGCCGAGCGTCGAGCTCAGTCCGAAGCTCGGCGTTAGAAAGCCTGATTTTCGTCGGTCGCTGGTTGGAAAACTCAGAATCGGCGAGGCAAGAATCGGCAGACCTTTGAAATACAGAGTTGCGAACGTTGCGGTGGCCGTTTCGTCGAGTCCATCGAATTCGATTGCTTCGGCGTGCACCCACCACGCGTTATCGCCCGGGCCGCAGGTAGTGAACCTGGCGTTTTCCATGCGTGCTCGCTCGCTGCCAAGGAACTCGATCAGCGTCGCATTTCCGCGCCCACTGCGAGCGGCGTACGTAAAGGCAGCATCGGGCATGGTGCCGGTCTGCGCATCAACGCGAAAATCGAGGCGCGGTCCCGAGAATGATGCGCCGTCTCGAAACACGCGCGCCTGGCCTTCGACGTTGACCACATCGGTAGCCTGCGTGTATGTAATCGTGTCCCCTCTCAGCACGGTGCCGCCGCGACGTATCTCGGCGTCGCCGCGCAAGATCACGCGCTCTTCGATAGAGCCTTCAAGGTTTTGCGCGCGTGCGTAGGTCGGCACACCTGGACGCGGTGCGCGGTTTTCGTCGAGTTGGCGTTCGAGCTTCAGTTGTGGGCGTGCTGATTCCTGTATGACGTTTTGCGCCGGCGCCTGCGCGCGTGCGGGAACGCTCGCCGTCAGAACGGCGCACAGCAACGCAACCAGCAAGCGCGGCATCTAGAATCGGTGAAAAGTGTGAAAGTGTGAAAAGCGAAGTGTGAAATGTGAGCGTGAGCGGCGAGGTCGGGCGGAATCGTAACCCCTTCGCCTAAGCCTGCCGCTTCACATCGCCCCGATGAATCCAACTGTGTCCGCCTCGCCGATCGACGCTCACGACGCGCGCCTTGTCGCCCTCGCGGCATGGCTTGCAACGCATGCTTCCAAGTACGGCATTGTCGAAGCATCGCTGCGGCCCGCGTCGGTAGACGCCAGTTCCCGCCGATACTTTCGCCTCGACTGCGATGGCGGGAGTGTGATTGCGATGGATGCGCCGCCCGCGACCGAGGATTCGCGGCCTTTTGTTCGGATTGCCGCGCTGATGCGGACGGCCGGTGTGCACGTTCCCGATATTCTGAGCAGCGATCTAGAGCAGGGTTTCCTGTTGTTGTCCGATCTTGGCGACTCGACCTACCTCGCGTCACTGACGGATACCAATGCAGACCGATTGTTCGGCGATGCGATCGACGCGCTGATCCGCTGGCAGCTTGCAACCGTCAACGGCGCTTTGCCGGCGTATGACGAGCACCTGTTGCGTCGGGAGCTGGCGTTGTTTCCGGACTGGTTTGTCGCGCGACACTTGCAGCGAGAGTTAACCGTGCCGCAGCAGGCTGCCCTAGAACAGATGTTCGCGCTTATCGTGGCAACAAATCTGGCGCAGCCCACGGTATTCGTGCATCGCGATTACATGCCGCGCAATCTTATGGTCTCGAAGCCAAATCCCGGCGTGCTCGATTTTCAGGACGCAGTGGTCGGTCCGATCACGTACGACCTGGTATCGCTGTTTCGTGATGCGTTCATCAGCTGGGATAGGGAGCGCGTGCGTGTGTGGACGCGGCTTTACTTTGATCGTGCACGCACGTCAGGGCTGCCCGTGCACGCCGACTTCGAATCGTTCTGGCGCGACTTCGAATGGATGGGTGTGCAGCGGCACTTGAAAGTGCTTGGCATCTTTGCACGCATCCGGTATCGCGACGGCAAGCCGCGTTATCTTGAAGATGCGCCGCGGTTTATTGCTTACGTGCGTACGGTAACTCAACGTTACAACGAGCTCGCGCCGCTTGGACGCCTGTTCGATCAACTGGAACTGTCATGAGCACTGCACCCATAACGCACGCGCTGATCCTGGCAGCAGGCCGCGGCGAGCGCATGCGTCCGTTGACGGATGCAGTGCCGAAGCCGTTGCTGCGTGCGGGTGGAAAGCGATTGATCGAATGGCAAATCGAGTCGCTGGTACGCGCGGGAGTGCATCAAATCGTCATCAACGTCGCGCACCTGCCTGATCAGTTCCCAGCGGCGCTCGGTGACGGCCAGCGCTACGGCGCCGCGCTGCAGTACTCCCGTGAAGGCGACAGCGCTGACGATGCACTGGAATCGCTCGGCGGCATCGTGAGGGCGTTGCCGTGGCTTGGCAACGCGCCTTTTATCGTCACCAGCGGCGATATCGTGACGGACTTTCCGTATCAGAGCCTGCTGCGGCCCAGCGACGCTCAGCGGCGCGGCGACACCAATGCCCACCTCGTGCTGGTGGCTAATCCGCCGTTTCATCTGCGTGGCGACATGGGGCTGGTTGATGAGCGTATCGATCCGGATGCGACGCCGCGCATGACGTATGCAAACATCGGCGTTTTCTCGCC
>DATLMT010000151.1:0-2749 GCA_035537135.1 Burkholderiaceae bacterium
CAACGTGCGGCCGCTGCACTTCGAGTTGCACACGGATCGCGATGAATCGCTCGCCGCCGCCGAGCGGCTGCTGCTCGACAAGGCGCTGGTCAAGCGGGGTGATCTGATCGTATTGACAGTGGGCGAGCCCATGGGGCAACCGGGCGGCACGAACGCGTTAAAGATCGTGCGGGTAGGCGAACGTGCGTGACGAACGTCCGTCCAGCGAAAGTCTCGCTGCGATGCGAGCGACGTCGACGATGCGCGGCGTGCCGTTAGCATTGGCTCGTTGTCTGTCGTTTGCGCTGGTATTTGCTGCGTCCAGTGCGTTGGCGTCGCTGCCCGCGCGTCCGGCGGGCGGCCCGGCAGTAGGACTGTCGGAGCACACAGCACGGTCATTGCAGCACGAGCTAAGTCCTGAGTTCGCCACTGCCGAGCTGCGTCTTGAAGTTCAGCAGCGCGCTTGGCAGATCGTGGCCGATCGGCACTATGACCCGGCGTTCAATGGCATCGACTGGAACTCGGTGCGCGAAAAATATCGGGCGCCGGTAATCGCAGCAAAGAGCGATGCCGAGGTGTATCTGGTGCTGAAAGCGATGGTGCGCGAGTTAAGGGATTCGCATACGCGCGTCGTGACGCCGCGCGAGAGCGCCGATCACCGCCGCTTTGCTACGTTGGCTTCCGGGCTGGCGTTGTCGGTAATCGACGATCAACTGCTCGTTATCGACGTCGATCCTGATTCTCCCGCTGCTCGCGCCGGCGTGCGCAAAGGCGACATCGTCGTTGCCGTCGACGACCGCCAATTTGATACTGCGTTTTTACGCGCGGCGCGCGACCTTCCGCTGACCGCCGCCGACGTCATGTCCTCCGAGGCGGAACCGGCACGGCATGACGAAGCGATGCGCTTTGCCCAATTGCGCGCGGTGCGGCGCGCGTTGCAGCGCATGCCCGACGCATTGCCGCGGGCCCAGACGTTGACGCTGCAGCGCGATGACGGCCGTCCGTTTCTGGTGACGTTGATGCCTGAGCCGCTGATTCGGCCGCCCGCGGTGGCAGCGCACGTGTCCGATGCCGGCATCGCCGTTCTAAAGCTCAATCGGTTTTCGGTGCGCAATCGCCCCGATGTCGAGCAGGCGCTGAAGCAGGTCGCTGACGCACGCGCGCTCGTGCTCGATTTGCGCGGCAATGGCGGCGGCGACTACAGCCAATTCATGTGGCTGGTGCGCCAATTTCTGCCGGAACCTCGCGTGGTGCTTACGCAACTGTCGCGCCGCGGTGCCGAGCAAAGTGCGCGCGAGCTTCGCATCACTCCAGCCGAAGCGCCGTTTCTAAAGCCGATTGCCGTGCTGACCGATCGGCGCTCTGGCAGCGCTTCGGAGTTGACGGCCACCGCGTTGCTCGAACAGCGTGATGCCCTAATCGTCGGAGAATCCACGTGCGGCTGCGTCGTCGCCGTGCGTTCAGAGTACGTGCTGCCGGGTGCCGGCGGCGTGCGAGTTTCCGAGACGGGATTCCGCTCGGCGCAAGGCAGGCGAATGGAAGGCGAGCCCCTGGTGCCGACGATTTACGCGCCGCCAACACTGGCGTATCTACGCGCGGGCCGTGATCGCGCGCTGGAAGCTGCCGAAAAAGCGTTGCTGGATCGCATGTTGCTCAACACGTCGGTGCAGTAGAAAATCTGACAAGTAAGATTCAAGGAGACTCGTTATGGCGTTGGTGTCACTGCGTCAACTACTCGATCACGCCGCCGAAAACGGTTACGGCGTGCCGGCGTTCAACGTCAACAACCTAGAACAGGTGCAGGCCATCATGGAGGCGGCGCAGGAAGTGAACGCGCCGGTGATCATGCAGGCGTCGGCCGGCGCGCGTAAGTACGCGGGCGAATTGTTTTTGAAGCACCTGATCCAGGCTGCGGTGGAATCGTATCCGGCGATTCCAATCGCGATGCATCAGGATCATGGCGCGTCGCCCGCAGTGTGCGAGGGTGCAATCAGGCTTGGCTTCTCTTCAGTCATGATGGACGGCTCGCTGCGCGAGGACGGAAAGACGGTTGCCGACTACGACTACAACTGGCAGGTCACCAAGAAAGTGGTTGACATGGCGCACGCGCAGGGCGTCAGCGTCGAAGGCGAGCTCGGTTGCCTCGGCTCGCTGGAAACGATGCGCGGCGACAAGGAAGACGGCCACGGCGCAGAGATCACGATGACGAAGGAAATGCTGCTGACCGATCCCGATCAGGCTGCCGATTTTGTTGCAAAGACGCAGCTTGATGCACTCGCCATCGCGATCGGCACCAGCCACGGCGCGTACAAGTTCTCGCGCAAGCCTACCGGCGATATCCTCGCGATCGACCGCATCAAGGAAATCCACCGCCGCATTCCTAACACGCATTTGGTGATGCACGGCTCATCGTCTGTGCCGCAGGATTTGCTGCACGAAATTCGAACCTACGGCGGCGACATGAAAGAAACGTATGGCGTGCCGGTCGAAGAAATTCAGGAAGCGATCAAGCATGGCGTGCGCAAGATCAACATCGACACGGACATCCGCCTGGCGATGACGGCAGCGATCCGAAAATTCCTGCACGAGAACCCCGGTCACTTTGATCCGCGCGACTACCTGAAGCCGGCGCGCGCGGCGGCGAAGGTGATCTGCAAGCAGCGTTACGTGCAGTTCGGATGCGAAGGGCAGGCAGGCGGAATTCAGCCGCTGCCACTAACGACTATCGCGCACAAGTACACGACGGGTGCGCTGTCGCAGCACGTGCATT
>DATLMT010000152.1:0-7106 GCA_035537135.1 Burkholderiaceae bacterium
GACCGAACGAGCATTGCATACGACCAGCGACCATGGGCGCCGCACGTCACGCTGCTGCGTGGAGTCAAGGCGTTCGAAACAGAGGAAATCGCGGCGATTGAGTGGCCCATCGCTTCCCTCGGACTGTATCGCTCGGCGCCTTCGGCAAAGGCTTCCCGCTATGCGCCGGTGATGCGCTGATCGTCCTTGCTGCAAATCCCCGCGACCGACGGCGCGCGTTGCTTATGCAACCCGACTTTTCGTATCGTGATATAAAACGCGCCAAATGCCGCGCCGCACAACACTACTCGGTCCGTCTCGCGAGTTACAACCGGAGGGCGCGCACCCCGGTGTCGTCCGCGGCCCTACGGCCATCCAGGTGATCGAGCGAATGATGGCGCTACTTGACGCGCTGTCTGCGCACTCCGATCCGGTCAGCCTAAAACACCTGGCACGCGCCACTGGGCTGCATCCGTCAACTGCGCATCGAATCTTGAATGACTTGGTCGTCGGGCGTTACGTCGATCGCGCTGATGCGCCGGGCTCGTACCGCCTCGGCATGCGGTTGCTCGAACTCGGCAATCTGGTGAAAGCTCGCCTTTCCGTGCGCGAGGCTGCGCTCGAGCCGATGCGCGAATTGCACAAGCGCACCGGGCAGACGGTCAATCTGTCGGTGCGTCAAGGCGACGAGATCGTCTACGTCGATCGCTCCTACAGCGAGCGCTCCGGCATGCAGGTAGTGCGTGCCATCGGGGGACGTGCGCCATTGCATCTCACGTCGAGCGGCAAACTGTTTCTTGCACTGGATGATCCGCGTTTAATCCGCGCATATGCGACGCGCACCGGGCTCGCGGGACATACGCGCAATAGCCTCACCGACGTTGGCAAGCTCGAGCGCGAGTTATCGATGGTGCGCACACGCGGCTATGCGCGCGACAACGAAGAGCTTGAAGTTGGCGTGCGCTGCATCGCTGCTGGAATACGAGACGATTCGGGGCGACTGGTCGCAGGTTTGTCGGTGTCGGCGCCTGCCGAGCGGATGCAGGACGACTGGATCGCCGAGCTGCTGCAAACGGCCGGCAGAATTTCGTCGGGACTTGGATATGTCAATCAGTCGGGCGATGCACCGCCCGCCTGATTCGCAAGGCACTTACATCGCGCGGCGCGAGGAGTCGGCCGCAGGTTTCGCCAACTTCGAGGGGCCGGGCGCTTCGAGATAATCTCTAATCCGTTGGGCGTCGCCGAGGCGAGAATATTTTCCGACGGAGTCGAGAAACACCATAACCACCCGCTTGCCTTCAATGACTGCCTGCATCACCAGGCAGCGGCCGGCAGCCGAGATATAACCGGTCTTTTGCAGCCCGATATCCCACTCGGGGTTGTCCGTCAGTCGATTGGTGTTGCGATAACTGACGGTGCGGTTGCCGACCGGCAGCGCGAGCTCGCCGCTGACCGAATATTGGCGAATCGCATCGTGTTCATATGCAGCCTTGACGAGGCGCACCAGATCGCTCGCGCTCGATCGGTTCTCAGGCGATAAGCCCGTCGGATCTGCAAAGTGCGAGTCGTTCATTCCGAGTAGCCGCGCCTTGGCGTTCATTGCTTCGACAAAGCGCGACAGCCCGCCAGGATACGTGCGGCCCAAAAGCTGTGCGGCGCGATTCTCACTCGACATCAGCGCCAAGTGCAGCGCAGTGCCCCGGGTCATCTCAAAGCCGGGACGCAGATTGGAACGCATGCTTGCCCGAACCAATTCATCCTGGGACACCTGCAGCTCTTCCGCGAGCGGCAGGTTCGCATCGAGCGTTACCAACGCTGTCATCAGCTTGGTCACAGATGCGATGGGGAGAACAGCATGTTTGTTCTTCTCGAACAGGACTTCGTTGGTGTCCTGATCGACAACTAATGCCACCGACGACCGCAGTTCAAGCGGATCATCGCCGCGATGCAAGCCCGCCAAATGCCCCTCAGACGGAGCCAGGATGCGCGCGATCAGCGACTTTTTGCGAGTGGATTTGATCGGAGTGCGGCCTGCGGGAATCGTGCCGCGCACCCGGGTCTGCGCCTTTGCCTTGGCAATCGTCTTCTCCGCCTGCTTGCTGCTCGCAGCAGCGTTGGCTTCGTGCATGCCCGCCGACGCGACGAACATGCAACCTCCAAGCATCAGGGCGACGATAGAACGCAACTCAGTTCTCCACGTTAAAACGAGGGTTCAAAAAATTTGGGAAGTTCAACGCTTCCCAAACCAAAGCAGACCACAGATCGATTGCGGCCTACCACCCATTAATCGGCGTAAATACCGGCCTTCTTGATGACCGGGCCCCATTTTTCGATCTCACTTTTCAGATGAGACGCCAATGCGGCAGGGGTGATCTGGTCGGCCGGGTAAACGGTCGCACCGAGCTCCGCCATCCGCGCACGAAAGCCCGGGTCCTTGGCACCGTCCTGCATAGCGGCCACGAGCTTGTCGACGGCCGCCTTAGGCGTGCCCTTCGGTGCGTAGACCGCATGCCAGATGCCGACCTCGAAGCCTTTCAAGCCTCCTTCCTGCATCGTCGGCAGATCCGGCAGCGTCGGCACGCGCTTAGCGCTGGTAACAGCGTACGCTTTGACTGAGTTCGCCTTAATTTGCCCGGTGGTGTTGGTCGTTTGATCGCACAGGAAATCGACCTGCTTGCCGAGGATCGCATTCATGGCGTCGGCCGTGCCTTTGAAGGGCACCGTTGTCACGTCCGCTTCGATAGCGCTTTGAAACATCAGACCGCACAGATGCGAAGCTGCGCCGAGCCCCGCGTTAGCGAGATTCAGCTTCGCCTTGTTGGCTTTTACGTAAGCGACGAATTCGCGAAAATCCTTGGCCGGAAAATCCGAGCGCGCAATCATCGTCATCGGTACGTCGACGATCAAGCCGATCATCTCGAAATCCGTCTGCGGGTTGTATGCCAGCTTGCGATAAAGCGCGGGCGCGGTTGACATGCCTATGTGATGCAACAGCACTGTGTAGCCGTCGGGCTGCGCATTTTTTACGCGGGTCGCCCCCACTGTGCCGCCGGCACCGCCGACGTTTTCGACCACCACGCTTTGGCCCAGCGACTTGGTCATTGCCTGACCCAGCGAGCGCGCCACCGTATCGGTCGGCCCACCGGCAGTAAACGGCACCACGACCGTCACCGGCTTGGTGGGATATCCCTGTGCAGCGACCACGCCGACGGCGGTAATTAGCGCAAACGCAGCCAGCGGCCGCAATATCTTGATCATCTTGTCTCCGTTCTTGGAATCGGGTTCCGGCCTCACCTCTTTTTACGTGGATCTAGCCGGTTAGCACGCCGATTCTAACTGCGCTTTTGCCGTTAATGGTGCATTTTTAAATCGATCGCCATCAGGATTAACACTTCCAAGACCGTTACTTAGCGCAAATAGTTCACGCAGATTCGTACGCATCAGCGGTACATGTAATCGCGCGTCAGCGGAAGGTCTGTTGCGCCGGGGCGCGCTTGCCGCGAGCCCAGCAGTTGGTGGACGGACATCCAGCCTTGCGCAAAGCCATAGGCAGACCCAGCCAGGTATGCGCGCCAGATGCGCAGCGTGCGATCGGTCACCAGCCGGGCTGCATCGGCAAGGCGATCATCAAGACGCCGCGACCAATGGGCCAGCGTTTTTGCGTAGTGCGCGCGCAACGATTCGACGTCAACAATCTCGAAGCCGGCGCGCGACATCTCTCGCGCCACCACGTGCAGGTGCGGCAGCTCACCATGCGGGAACACGTGTTTTTGAACGAAGTCGCCGATGCCGCTGCCGATTGGCCGGCCGTCGAGATCGGCCGATGTAATGCCGTGATTCAGAAATAGGCCGCGATCGCGCACCACGCCGCTGACTGCCGCAAAGTACTCGCGCAGATTGCCAAGCCCAACGTGTTCGAACATGCCCACGCTGGCTACCTTGTCGAAGGAATTAGCGCCGAAGCGGTTTTTTAGCTCGCGATAATCAAGCAAGAGGACTGTAACCTGGTCGGCCAGATTTTCCGCTGCTATCTTTTTGCACGCCAGCTCGAACTGGTTTTGCGACAGAGTGATGCCCACCGCGCGCACACCATAATGGCGCGCCGCATGCAAAATCAATCCGCCCCACCCGCACCCTACATCGAGCAAGCGCTCGCCAGGGGCTAGCTGTAGCTTGCGGCAGATGTGATCGAGCTTCGCGCGCTGCGCTTCGTCGATCGCTTCGTTTCCGCTCTTGAAATACGCGCACGAATAGACCATGCGCTCGTCGAGCCACAGCCGATAAAATTCGTTGCCGACGTCGTAGTGATATCCGATCGCAGCCCGGTCCCGACGCGACGAGTGTTTGAACAGCACACGCGCGGCGCGCTGCGCGGGATGCGAACCCGCGGCAGCGGCGATCTGCTCGGCCAGCGGCACCGCTTCGAGCATATTTCCCTGCACGTCAATGCGGCCGTCAACATATGCTTCAGCGAGCGAGGCAAGCGTCGCGTTAGCGAGCTGCGTCAGCATCGCCTGGTCACGAATGAACAGCCTGATACGCGCGGGCAGACCAAAGCCAATGCGCGAGCCGTCAGGAAGCGTCACTTCAAGCGCTGCGCCCCCGGTGGCGATGATCGATTCCGCGAGCCGCTTGACGCCGGAATGCACCGCATGCTTTGCGATGCGGGTGTCGGATATCAAACCGCGAGCGATCCACATCGTTCACTCCTCAGCGTCGAAGAATGCGTGGCCGGCTAAATCACCTCGTGATGGCTTCCTGCGAATGATCGACGCGGAGCTGCGCGCACGTCAACCGATTCTGATGCCGTGCTATCAAACAGCAGCGGCGATAGCCTTGCCCAAGTCGGCGGTGCGTGCTGTGCCGCCGATGTCGCGGGTCAGGGGTGCGTGCTGAGGACCGGCAGCCAAGGTCGACTGGATGGCAGCCAATACCGCCTCGCCTGCTTCCGCGTGGCCGAGCCAGTCGAGCATCATCGAGGCGCTCCAGATCTGGCCGATGGGGTTCGAAATTCCCTGCCCTGCGATGTCAGGCGCGGAGCCGTGCACCGGCTCGAACAGCGACGGGGCGGAGCGGTCGGGATTCAGGTTGGCCGAAGGCGCAATGCCAATCGTGCCGGTGCACGCAGGCCCGAGGTCCGACAAAATGTCGCCGAACAGATTCGACGCGACGACCACGTCGAACCAGTCCGGATTGCGGACAAACTGCGCGGTCAAGATATCGATGTGAAACTTGTCGAGGCGGACCGCCGGATGCTGCTTGCCCATTTCCTCGACGCGCTCGTCCCAGTACGGCATCGTGATGGAGATGCCGTTGCTCTTGGTTGCCGACGTCAGATGCTTCTTCGGACGCTTGGCGGCCAGGTCGAACGCAAAACGCAGCACGCGGTCGACACCGTGCCGCGTCATCACCGTTTCCTGCAAGACGAATTCGCGCGGGGTACCCTCGAACATCCTTCCGCCGATCGACGAATACTCTCCCTCGGTATTCTCGCGGACAACAACAAAATCGATCGCCTCGGGTGGCCACGGATTGCCGTTGCGATCTACCAACGGCGAGCGAATCCCCGGCATCAGTTTGCACGGACGCAGATTCACGTATTGATCGAACTCGCGCCTGAACTTGATCAGCGAGCCCCACAGCGAAACGTGGTCGGGCACTGTTGCCGGCCAGCCGCACGCGCCAAAAAAAATCGCATCCGCGCCTTCGAGTCGAGCCTTCCAATCAGGCGGCATCATGTCGCCGTGCTTAGCGTAGTAGTCGCAGCTCGCGAAGTCGTGATGCTCAAAACAGAGATCGATCGAGAACCGCCGGGCCGCGGCATCAAGCGCGCGCAATCCTTCGGGCACGGTTTCCTTACCGATGCCGTCGCCCGCGATCACTGCAATCGTCTGCCTCATCAGTTCTCCAGAAACCTTGTAAATCCGGACACCGGCTCACGCTCGGTCACCAGCGTGTTTTCGATCTTCGACATGTCGGCATAGCCGAGCGACATGCCGCACACGAGCATCTCCGTGTCAGGCAGCTCAAGCTCGCGCGCGATTACGCGGTGAAACTGCGTGAATGCCGCCTGCGGACACGTATCAAGCCCGCGTGCGCGCGCGGCCACCATCACGTTCTGCAGAAACATGCCGAAGTCAAGCCAGCTGCCCTGCTCCAGGATGCGATCGATTGTGAAGATGATGCCGACGGGCGCATCGAAAAACAAATAGTTGCGTCCGTGCTGCGCATGCATCTTGGCTTTGTCTTCGCGGCCGATATCGAGCAGGCCGTACAGATCCCAGCCGATTTTTCGCCGGCGCGCCAGGTAGGGATCGACCCACTTCGTCGGGTAATACGCGTACTCCTCAGTGTGCTGCTTGCGCTGGTCAGCGTCGTTGTATACCGCAAGGATTGCGTCGCTCAGCCGCTGCTTTGCTGCTCCCGTCAGCACCGTCGCCCGCCATGGCTGTGTGTTGGTACCCGACGGCGCACGCGCGGCCAGCGTGAGAATCTGCTCGATGGTTTCGCGCGCTACCGGGGTGGGGAGAAACGCACGCATCGATTGTCGTGTCGCGATCGAATGGTCCACGATCGCAGGATTGCCAACGACGCCGCGACTCTGGGAGGTGTCGCTCATGCCTCGATCCTTTGCAGCTGGCTTCGCAACTGCGCTGGCAGCGGTACGGGCTTGCGTGTCATGCGATCGACGTAGACGTGGACGAAGTAGCCTTGTGCGCTGGCGCCTTGCGCACCTTCCGCAAAGACTGCAATTTCGTAGCGCACGCTAGACGTCCCGAGGCGCCCCACTCTGAGCCCCGCTTCGACCGCTTGCGGAAATGCGAGTGGCGATAGATATCGACACTGCGTCTCGACAGCGAAGCCGACCACGCGCCCGTGCTGCGGGTCCAGCACGCCGGAGCGCATCAAAAAATCATTCACCACGGTATCGAACCAGCTCAGGTAAACCACGTTGTTGACGTGGCCGTAGGCATCGTTATCCATCCAGCGCGTCGTGACGCGCTGGAAATACCGATAGTCGGTGCGCGGGTGAGGCGGCTCGCGTTCCTGGGCCACTGATCAATTCCCTGACTGCTTTCTCGTCAGCACCAACGCCACTCCGGCCATCGTCACCAGTACGCCCGCCC
>DATLMT010000153.1:0-5319 GCA_035537135.1 Burkholderiaceae bacterium
GGTCTCAGCATGACGATCCCTGTGTGGCCGTCATTCATGCGCGAATAAGAACAAGGGAACAACGTGGAGCTCATCGACAATCTTGCGCTCGGCTTCGCTACTGCGCTGACACTGCAGAATCTTTTTTATTGCTTCATCGGTGTTTTAATCGGCACGCTGATCGGCGTGCTGCCAGGCATCGGCCCAGTGGCGACGCTGGCGATGTTGCTGCCGGTCACGTATGCGTTACCGCCGACTTCAGCACTGATCATGCTGGCCGGCATTTACTACGGCGCTCAGTATGGTGGGTCCACGACGGCGATCCTAGTCAACCTGCCGGGTGAATCGTCATCGGTCGTCACGTGTATCGACGGTTACCAGATGGCGCGCCGCGGGCGCGCCGGCGCGGCACTCGCGACAGCCGCACTCGGCTCATTCTTCGCTGGCACGATTGGCGTTGTTGTCGTGGCGGCGCTGGCGCTGCCAATGGTCGAGCTAGCGTTCAAGTTCGGCCCCGCCGAATACTTTTCGCTGATGGTGCTGGGCCTGGTCGGCGCGGTCGTGCTGGCATCCGGCTCGCTGATTAAGGCAATCGCGATGATCGTGCTCGGCCTGCTGCTCGGGCTGGTGGGAACTGATGTGAACTCCGGCGTAGCGCGATTCAGCTTCGACATTCCGGAGTTGGCCGACGGCATCGGATTTGTCTCGGTCGCGATGGGCGTCTTCGGCTTCGCGGAGATCATTGCCAATCTTGAACAGAAGGACAAGCGCGAAGTCTTCACCAGCAAGGTCGGCCGGCTGATGCCGAGCAAGGCGGAGGCTCTGTATGCCGCCCCAGCGGTGTTGCGCGGCACGGCGCTGGGAGCGGTGCTCGGCGTATTGCCTGGCGGTGGTGCATTACTTGCGGCGTTCGCTGCCTACACACTTGAAAAGAAAATCACGCGCAATCCTGAAATTCCGTTCGGCAAGGGCAACATCCGCGGCGTTGCCGCTCCAGAGTCGGCGAATAACTCCGGCGCGCAGACGTCATTCATCCCGATGCTGACGCTGGGCATTCCGCCCAACGCGGTGATGGCGTTGATGGTCGGCGCGATGACGATTCACAATATCCAGCCCGGCCCGCAAGTGATGTCGAGCAATCCTTCGCTCTTCTGGGGGTTGATTGCGTCGATGTGGATCGGCAACTTGATCCTGGTGGTGCTGAACCTGCCGCTGATCGGCATTTGGGTACAGCTGTTGAAAGTACCGTACCGGCTGCTGTATCCGGCGATCCTGGTGTTCTGCGGTATCGGCGTTTATTCGATCAACAACAATCCGTTCGACGTGACCGTCACCGCGGTCTTCGGACTGCTCGGCTACGTCTTCTACAAGCTTCGTTGCGAGCCCGCACCGCTGATTTTGGGCTTCATTCTCGGGCCGATGATGGAAGAGAACCTGCGGCGGGCGATGCTGCTGTCGCGCGGCGATCCGACGGTGTTCTTCACCCGACCGCTTTCGCTCGGCCTGCTGATTGCCGCTGCCATTTTGATCATCATCGTGGCGCTGCCGAACATCAAGAAAAAACGCGAAGTCGCATTCCAGGAAGCGACTTAATCCGGGCGTCGCGCCCGGTCGTTTTGCTACTCGGCGACCGTCACGCTTTTCTGCGACGAAACGAAGATGACCGCGTCGGTTAGCGCGACCACATCGTGCTCTTCGCCGGACTGGGTAAACAGATAGTCTCCCTCGCCCAGTTCGGCACCGCCAATGACGACGGTGCCGCTCAGCACGAGCACTTCTTCGTCGCCGTGGTGTGCGTGCCGTGGAACCCGCGCTTCTTTCTTTAGGCGGACAACGGAGCTGCGTCCGCCCGCATCGTTGTTTCGAAACAGGCTGCGCTCGACTCCCGGCGTTCCAGTGGGTTTCCAATCGCGGTGAGTGGACTTGTTGACCAGCATTGAAGTCTCCATTCAGCGCCCTAGTACGATAGGCAGCGCTGACCGTCACCAGATTCAGCATCGCCCCACCAACTCGAGCAGGATTTCGAATGATCTTACGTCGTGTTCTTGCCGCTTGCCTGTTCGCGTTGCCGCTGGCCGCATTCGCGCAGAGCTACCCATCCAAATCGATCCGCCTGGTTGTGCCGTTTCCGCCGGCAGGCGCGACCGACATTTTGTCGCGGGAGTTGGCACGCCAACTGTCGGACCGCTTGAAGCAGCAGGTGATTGTCGATAACCGTCCGGGTGCCGGTGGCACGCTGGGCAGCGACATCGTTGCGAAGAGCGCTCCCGACGGCTACACGATCCAGATGGCGACCAGCTCGACGCATTCGATCGGTCCCAGCCTGAATCCGAAGATTCCGTACAACGTGCAAGCCGATTTCACACCGGTGGCGCACGTGGCCAACTCGGTCAACCTGCTCGTGATTGCGCTCAACGTCAAAGCAAACAATGTCAGTGAGCTTGTATCGCTGCTGAAAGCCAGCCCTGCACAGTTCAACTTCGGCTCGAGCGGCAACGGCACGATCGTGCATCTGACGGGGGAGTTGTTCAAGTCGATGACCGGGACCTACGTGGTGCACATTCCATACCGCGGCACGGCGCTCGTGATTCCCGACATGATCACCGGGCAGATTCACATGCTGTTCGACAACATCGCTTCGGCGATGCCGCACATCAAGGACGGCAAGCTGCGTGCTATTGCGGTGACGTCAACCACACGCTCGCCGCTGCTGCCCGCACTGCCGACGGTGGCCGACACTATCCCTGGCTTCGAATCGGTCACCTGGTTTGGCGTGTTCGGCCCGAAGGGGATGCCCGCCGACGTCACGCAGCGGCTCAACACCTAGATCAACTCGGTCTTGAAGTCGCCCGAATTTCTGGAGCGCCTGCGAGTGCTCGGCTACGACGCTGCGGGCGGATCGCCTGCGGACTTTGCCAATGTCGTCAGCGCCGACACCGCAAAGTGGGCGAAGCTGATCAAGGAACGCAAGATCACGGCGGAGTAGCGCGTGCAGCGCTTCGACTGGACCAATCCTTACCCGACGATTCGCACGCCGGTTTTTGCGCGCAACATCGTTTCGACTTCGCAGCCGCTCGCTGCCCAAGCGGGGCTGCGCATTCTGCAAAACGGCGGCAACGCGGTCGACGCTGCGATCGCTGCGGCCGCAGTGATCACGATGACTGAGCCGTGCAGCAACGGGCTCGGATCCGACAACTTTGCAATTGTGTGGGACCCGCAAAGCCGTCGGCTGCATGGGTTGAACGCGAGCGGCACCGCGCCGGCGGCATGGTCGCCCAAATACTTCGAGCGCAAATACGCCGGTCAGCCAACCATTCCATTGCGCGGCTGGGATTCGGTCACAGTGCCGGGTGCAGTCGCCGGATGGTCGTTGCTGCATGGAAAATTCGGCAAGCGCACGTTCGGCGATGTGCTGGCGCCGGCGATCGAGTACGCGGAGCGTGGCTTCGCCGTCAGCCCCATAGTGCAGGACAAGTGGGTTCGCGCCACGCCGCTGTTGCGTGCACTGCCGGGATTTGCCGAACACTTTTTGCCACACGGGCGACCGCCAGAAGTCGGCGAGCATTTTGTTCTGCGAGGGGCTTCACGAACGCTGAAGTTGATCGCAGAGACTCGCGGCGAAGCGTTCTACAAAGGCGAGATCGCGGACGCGATCGAACGCCATGCGCAGACCACTGGCGGCGCCATTGCCGCTGCAGACCTTTCTCGCTACTGGGACTTCGTGCAATCGCACGGTTGGGTCGAGACGATCAGCACTCCGTTTCGCGGACATGAGCTGCACGAGATTCCGCCCAATGGCCAGGGCATTGCCGCGCTCAGCTGCCTCGGAATGCTCAGGCACACCCCCCTTGCCGACTACGCAGTCGATTCGCCGGACTGGCATCACGTGATGATCGAAGCAATGAAGCTGGCGTTCGCAGACACCTACGCTTACGTCGGCGATCCGCGCAGCATGAAGGTCACGCCCGCCGAGATGCTGGACGATGAGTACCTGCGCCGGCGCGTGTGGTCGATCGACATCAAGCGAGCGCAGGCACCTGCTGCGGGAAGACCGCCACTCGGCGGCACGATATATCTCAGTGCAGCCGACGCCACCGGCATGATGGTGTCATTCATCCAATCGAACTACATGGGCTTCGGTTCAGGCGTCGTCGTTCCCGGCTACGGCATTTCGCTGCAGAACCGCGGTGCGGGATTCTCACTCGAGGCGGCGCATCCAAACTGCGTGGCGCCGGGCAAGCGGCCGTTTCATACGATTATTCCTGCGTTTCTGATGAAGGACGGGGCGCCGCAGATGAGCTTCGGCGTCATGGGGGGCAACATCCAGCCGCAGGCGCACGTGCAGACGCTGACGCGCATGCTGATCGCCCAGCAGCAGCCGCAGGCGGCGTGCGATGCGCCGCGCTGGAAAGCAATGAGCGCGCTCGATCTCGAAATCGAACAGACGATGCCGCGTGCCGTATCGGACGAGCTTGCAGCGCGCGGGCATCGAATCACCCGCGGCGGCGATACGTATATGGACTTTGGCTCTGGCCAGTTCATCTGGCGCCTGGGCGACCCCGCGGTCGATGGGTACGTCGCTGCCAGTGATTCTCGCCGCGACGGGCTCGCCGCGGGATTTTGAAAGTACTTTTTCTTACACACTTAGAATCAGGCCATGACCAAAACTTACGAACCAGTCACCCCGCACGATGTCGCGTTTCTCGGCCTGGGAGTGATGGGCTATCCAATGGCGGGCCATCTCTCCGGCGCCGGCCATCGCGTCACCGTGTACAACCGCACCGAAAAGAAAGCGCAGCAATGGGCGCAAGAGTACGGCGGCAAGTCCGCCAAGACCCCGCGCGAGGCGGCCGCCGGCGCGCAAGTCGTGTTCTCGTGTGTCGGAAACGACGATGACTTGCGTGGTGTGATGTTGGGCGACAACGGCGCGTTTGCCGGCATGAGCAAAGATGCAATCGCGGTCGACAATACGACGGCGTCGGCAAAGGTTGCACGCGAGTTGCACGCAGAGGCGCAAAAGCGCGGCCTGCACTTTATCGACGCCCCGATTTCAGGCGGCCAGGCGGGCGCCGTCAATGGTCAACTGACAGTGATGTGCGGCGGCGACAAGGCACCGTTCAATCGGGCACAGCCGGTTGCGATGGCGTTTGCGAAAGCCGTGACACTTATCGGCGACAGCGGAGCCGGCCAGCTGGCCAAAATGGTCAATCAACTTTGCATCGCCGGGCTCGTGCAAGGACTATCCGAGGGAATCTCATTCGGCCAGGCCGCCGGACTTGATATGAAGCTTGTGCTACAGGTGATCGGCAAAGGTGCGGCGCAAAGCTGGCAGATGGACAA
>DATLMT010000154.1:0-2693 GCA_035537135.1 Burkholderiaceae bacterium
TTCTGCTCAGCCTGCGGCAGCAACTCCTGCGGCATGCGGGCGCGCGGCTGCGGGCGCACGATCTCTGGCGTTGCTCGCGGCGGCATCGGAGCGGTCTGAATCTGCGTCGGAGAGACTCCGCGATTGAACTTCGGCGGTTGCGCCAGCGGAGCCGGATCGTTGCCGGGCAATGGCGGCTGCGTTCTGACGCCGCGATTGGGAATCGGGTCGGCGACCATCGGGGGTGCAATTCGTGTCGGTCCGGGCGCGGTGCGCGCAGGGCTTGGCACCATCGATGGTGCTGGCACCGAACCCGCTGCCGGCGAGGGCGCTGATTGAGGCGATGGCTGTACTTGGTTCGGTCTGCGGATCATGTTCTCTTCCGCAGCAATCCTGCGCACCTGGGCAATATTTTTTGGCGGCGGTGCGACCGTCTGAAGTTCAGTCAGGTTCGATCTAACCGGCAATGCAACCTTCATCACCGGATCGCGGAAGCGCGGCCCCGGCACCATCGTCGCACCCTCATGATTGCGATGCGGCGGCACCCCGCGCGGCGGATTGTTGATGATTGTCTGATTAATGATCGTCACGTATCTCGGGTTGTGCGGATAGTGCGGGCGGTAGTGATGCCAAGGCGCAAGCGGATACCAGCCGACCACAGGGCCGCCGAATCCGACCGACACGTTGATATTGCTGCCGCCGACAAATCCGACCAGTGCAGGCGCCCAGACCGGCCGCGCATGATGTCCGCCCGGCCACCAGCACCAGCGATTCCCGATGGTGACCCAGCGGCCATAATGAAACGGGGCATAACCCCACGGCGCTTGATCGACCCAAGTCCAGCCCCACGGCCTGACCCAGCGCCACTGGCCCGCCCGATAGGGCGCCCAGCCAACCGGCACAACGCGCGGTACCCACACGTTGCCGTAATTGGCATCGGGAATCCAATCGCCATGATGGTCGAGCTCTTCGTAGCCTGTCATGTATGGCGATATATAGCGCGCTGATTGAACGTTTTGATAGCGCTGATCGCGCGCCAGCGCCCATTGATCAAACGGTGTCGCGGCGATCTGTTCGAAATTGATGCTCGATAGCCCAGGCCCCAAAATCAAAGCCTGACCGTGTGTGACGTTGATCGCGTTGCCACCGGCGAACACGCTGCCCTGGCCGCTGAACACGGTCACGCGAGCTTGCCCGCCATTACCCGCAGCGTCGATGCGATAGCGGCCCGGCGCTGCAAGGTCAAAACGAGTCCCGTCGACCGTCACCGACGCCGATTCTCCCTGCTGCGGCTGCGCCAGTGACACGTTTACCGAACCGTATTCCAGATTAAAGACCGCGCTGCCGTAGTCGAGCTGGTTAAAACCGCCGCGGCTGCCGGCCGCAAGACGATAAGTGTTCGGTCCGACCCGAAACTCTGCGCGCCCATTTGAGCCGGTGTACAAGCCCGTACCCACGGTGACCACGTCGTTGATCTGCGCGACGTCCCATTCGCCGTCGGCGTCTTCCTCGGCGCGCCAGACCTGCACGTCGCCTTCGGCCAGCGAAACACGTCCCGCGATCAGGGGCGGGCTGTCGCCGGATGGTTGCGCGCTCGCGGTCGCGCATCCGGCGATAAGCACTGCGGCGAACAACATCAGGAAGCGTTGCATAGATTCTCCGGCAAATGTCCAGTGTCTGAGTCGCCTAACGTTCAATGGTTCGCGCTGTTGACCACCGTAACTGTGAGACGCAGCGCGTGCTGTAACACCGTGTAACAGGGGCAGATAAACGCCCAAAATGTCCCGCTTGCTGTCGAATCAACGCTGCGCGGATAATCCGCGGTCCTCCGCCCGCAACAGCTTGCTCCCGGCCATGCGTTTTCGCTTTCCGATCGTCATCATCGACGAGGATTTTCGTTCCGAGAACGCGAGCGGGCTCGGGATCCGCGCGCTTGCCAAGGCGATTGAGGCAGAGGGCGTCGAGATTCTAGGCGTGACGACGTTTTCCGACGTATCCAGCTTCGCGCAGCAACAAAGCCATGCGTCTGCGTTCATCCTGTCGGTCGACGATGAAGAGCTGGCCGAGGGGCACGCCAACGAGCAAACGATTGCGAAGCTCGCGGCGTTCGTGCGCGAGATTCGGCGCCGCAACGCCGATATTCCAATCTTTCTGTACGGCGAAACGCGCACCACGCACCACATGCCGAACGATCTGCTGCGTGAGCTGCATGGCTTCATTCACATGTTCGAGGACACGCCCGAGTTCGTCGCGCGCTACATCATTCGTGAAGCGCGCGTATATCTGGAGGCCTTGGCGCCGCCGTTTTTCCGTGCGCTCACCCACTACGCACAGGACGGGTCGTACTCGTGGCACTGTCCCGGCCACTCGGGCGGTGTGGCGTTTCTGAAAAGCCCGGTCGGGCGCATGTTCCACCAGTTTTTCGGCGAGAACATGCTGCGTGCCGACGTGTGCAATTCGGTCGACGAATTGGGCCAGCTGCTAGATCACACCGGGCCGGTCGCAGCGAGCGAGCGCAACGCTGCCCGCATTTTCGGCGCCGATCATTTGTTCTTCGTCACCAACGGCACGTCGACCTCAAACAAGATTGTGTGGCACTACGTTGTTGCGCCGAATGACGTCGTTGTCGTCGATCGCAACTGCCACAAATCGGTGTTGCACGCGATCACGATGACCGGCGCGATACCGGTGTTTCTCACACCCACGCGCAATCA
>DATLMT010000155.1:0-11109 GCA_035537135.1 Burkholderiaceae bacterium
GGTTAAAGTGCTGCGGCCCAACATGCTGAACGCGATCGAAAAGGATTTGTCACTGCTCGATACGGCTGCGCGACTGGTCGAAAAATTGTGGCGTGATGGCAAGCGCTTGCGGCCCCGCGCAGTGGTGACGGAGTTCGACCGCTATCTGCACGACGAGCTTGACTTGATGCGGGAGGCGGCCAATGCGTCGCAGCTGCGGCGCAATTTTGCAGGCTCGCTGCTGTTCGTCGTGCCGGAAATGTACTTCGATTACTGCAGCGACAACGTGTTGGTCATGCAGCGCATGAGCGGCATTCCGATCAGCCATATAGACCGACTGGTCGCCGCTGGGATCGACATCCAGAAGCTGTCCCGCGACGGCGTGACCATCTTTTTCATGCAGGTGTTTGACCACGCGTTTTTTCATGCGGACATGCACCCGGGCAACATCTTGGTGGGCACCGAAGGCGAAGACTTCAACAAGTACATCGGGCTCGACTTCGGTATCGTCGGTACGCTGTCAGAGAGTGACAAGAACTATCTGGCGCAGAATTTTCTCGCTTTTTTTCAGCACGATTACAAGCGCGTCGCCGAGCTGCACATCGAGTCGGGCTGGGTGCCCGAAGACACACGCGTAGACGAGTTGGAAAGTGCGGTGCGCGCGTGCTGCGAGCCGGTGTTCGACAAGCCGCTGAAAGACATTTCGCTAGCCCAGGTGTTGTTGCGATTGTTCCAGGCATCGCGGCGCTTCAATGTCGAAGTGCAACCGCAACTCGTGCTGCTGCAGAAAACTCTGCTCAACATTGAGGGTCTTGGCCGCCAGCTCGATCCCGAGCTCGATCTGTGGAAAACGGCGAAGCCGTTTCTTGAGCGCTGGATGGAAGATCAGGTGGGTTGGCGCGGCATGGAAGCGCGGTTGAAGCGCGAGGCGATGCAGTGGACCTATCTGCTGCCTCAGCTGCCGCGATTGGTGCACGCGGCGCTGACGCGGCACCATGACGACGATCGTTTGATCGAAGAAGTGCGAATGTTGCGCCGGGAGCAGCGAGTGACAAACATTTGGTATGCCGTCGCGACCGTGCTTTTGGCTGTCGTCATTGCGTTCGCTGCCTGGACGGTTTGGCGCGCTTGACTCATTTCGACCGCTCGCCGAGCGCCCGCAGGTATTAGGGCATGCGCGGCATTGACCAGGCTCACATCCTCGTTATTGTTGTTCATTGCATTGAGTGTCTGATCGCACCATGAACGTTTTCATTGCATCGATACGGGTAACACTTGCGTCGCTGTTCATCATTGTCCTGACGGCATGCGGAAGCGGCGGCGATTCAACGCCGTCCGCTCCGCCACCAATAGTGCCGCCACCCGTGCCCCCGACGGTTGCTGCCTCGCCGACGTGTACCGGCAGCGGCGCGTTTTCGGTTGTGGCGGACGTCAGCGTGGCGGTGGGCAAGGCCGCAGGCGCCGTTCTGGCCGGTTGTACCGGGAGCGTGAGAAACGTTCAGTGGACGCAAGTGGCAGGACCTGCGGTCACGCTGATGTCAGCAAAGTCGCAGGCCATCAGCTTCGAGCCTCCGAGCGCCGGCACCTACACCTTTTCGGTGACGTTCTTGGACGCCGCAGGCGGGGCTCAAACAGGCAGCGTCAGCGTCAACGCCGTTGCGCCGACGGTGCCCGTCGCCGTGCTGGTGCGTGTCGACCACGCTGCGCGCAAGACCGGCAACGGATCGCTTCGCGCTTGGCCGCCGCTTGCAGCCAGCGAAAGCTACACGTGGACGCAGACCGCTGGGCCGCAGGTGACGCTTGACACCAGTGATCCGAATCATGTGCTGTTCATTGCACCCGAAGTTACGCGCGACACTGCGCTCACGTTTCGTGTAACGCGCAGAACTGCGGGCGGCGCTACCGATACCGACGACGTGTTCGTCCTGGTCGAGAACTACGCGCAAGCGCCTCCTGATCCGAGCGGCAGCCTGCCGTTCGTGTTCAGCGATCTGCACGTATCGCGCACGTATCCGTACCGCGCCGCGGGACCGTTTGCCGGTGCACTGGTGCGCTGTACATACGAAGCCAATCTGCAATACACCGGCGGCTCGACTAATTTGTGCCCGCTGTCCCTGTTGCCGTTCCTGCATCAGACCACATCAGGCGCGCTGCCGACGGTCGATCAAATCATGGACCGCGTGGTCGTGTCGCACGACTGGATGGGTGAAACGTTCGAGCAGCTGTTGCGCACACAAGCGTCACAGGACATCCTCCGATTGTTCAACGGCGTTACTGCGATCGTGATCGGAGCGCAGGTTCGACCGAGCTTTTATTACGCGCTGACCGGTGCCATCTATCTGGATGCCGATAATTTTTGGCTCACCGCCACGCAGCGCGACGTGATCAACGAAGCGCCCGACTTTCGGTCCGATTTCGATCGCGACTTGATGTACTCGGGTGTCTGGCGCTACACGCAGAACAATCAGAACATCTTCCTGCCGGTTCCAGCAACCTCGAGGCTGTCGCGCGACATCTCATATCTGCTCGCCGAAGCTGGTTGGCTGCTGTATCACGAGCTGGCACACGCATCGGACTTCATGCCGGTTTCTGCACGCGGATCGCTGAACAGTTCTTTGTCCGCCTGGGCCAACATCGAGCCGCGCTTCCAGGCGCGGCAACTGCCGTCGGATGTGATGGCGGCGAGCTTCCCGCTGCAGTCGGCGCAGCTTCGTGGTTTAGCGCAGGTGAAATTCTTCGGCGCGACCGCGGACGCAACGCAGCGCGCATACACTCCGAACGATGTAGCAAACTTCTTCGCGTCCGACCGTGCCACCGACGAGTACAGCTACTCGACGACCCGCGAGGACATCGCGATGACGTTTGAAGAATTCATGATGGTGCGCAACCATGGGTGGCGCCGCGACGTCGCGATCACCGACAAGATCGGCGCGACCACGACCAGCAACAACCTGATCGTGCGCTTCGGCCAGCGCGGGCGCATTGGCGAAGCTGCGATTAAACCACGCGCGCGCTACGCGGTGAGCGAGCTCGCTCCGTGGGTTAATCTGACGGAAGTCGATAGCCTTCCCGCACCGATCCCGATGCGAGCCGGGGATTCGTGGGCGAGCAATCTGGTGGTCCCCGCACCGCCGGGAGGGATGGCGGGTTTGCTGGCGGTGCGCACACCGGTTGAATTTGCATCGGATCGTGCACTGCTTGAGCGCGCGCTGTCAGGGTCGCACGGTCATGGCTGGACCCCGAACGAACGCTGGTTAAAACGCGCTTCGCGCTGAAACGCAACCGCTAACAGAAACATGAACGGTGTACGGCGAAAATTTCTGCGATCGTTCGTCGGCGTCTTGTTGCTGGGCGTGGGTACGGCTCAGGCGCAGGCGGACCGCGGTTTGTTCTGGAAGGTTGAGAAGGACGGTCGTACCAGTTACCTGTTGGGTACTGTGCACTTCTGGAAACGGGAATGGTTACCTCTCAATCCAACGATCGAGAAGGCCTTCGCAGAAGCGAAGACGCTTGCGGTCGAGCTCGATCCGTCGAAGATGGACATGGCGAGCGCAGCGCAGCGAATGATGCTGGGAGGGAACGAAACTCTGGAATCTCGTCTAGGCAAGCCACTGTACGAACAAACCAAGGCGGAGGCGGCCAAGCTCGGCGTGCCCGAAGCGGCGATCGCGACCGTTAAGCCATGGGGCGTGATGCTGATGCTGGCGGCGACCAAGCTGCAGCAACTGGGCTTCACACCTAGCGCCGGCCTGGACGGTTATCTGATTCAGAAAGCCGGCGCAAGCGGCAAACTAATCGTCGAGCTCGAATCAGGCAACCAGCAGCTAGCGATCCTCGACGGATTGAGCCCGCGACTGCAGAGCGCGATGCTCGGAGACTTCCTGGCTAACATGGAACGTACGCCCCTAGTTATCGACGATATCTTCGTCGCCTGGAAAAAGGGCGATGCGGCAGGCGCATATGCGCTGAATCAGAAGGGATTCAACGATTCGGAAGCCAAGCGCGAGTTTGACGACAAGTTTTTGTATCAGCGTGACGTAGTGATGACGCGCAAGATTGAAGAGCTGCTGCGTAAGCCGGGGCCGCACTTCATCGCCGTCGGGTCGCTGCACCTTGTGGGGCCGAAGAGCATTGTCGAGCAGCTCAAGGCAAGAGGATATCGAGTCGAGCAAATTTAGGGCTCGCTTTGTCGGCGCAAGCTTCCTTCATAATGCGCGCCATTTTCTCGCGCGCCATGGATCCAACTCGTGACTCTGCTCGGTTTTATCGCGCTGTATCTGTTGATTTCGGTCGCTATCGGCGTTTACGCCGCGACCAAAGTTAGAAACAGCTCGGACTACGCGCTGGCGGGGCGCTCGCTGCCGCTCTTCGTGATCGTTGCGACGACGTTCGCAACATGGTTCGGTTCGGAAACCGTGCTCGGCATTCCGTCGAAGTTCGTCGAAGGCGGCTTTCGCAACACCGTCGAAGATCCATTTGGCGCAGGACTGTGCCTGATCCTGGTCGGCATGTTCTTCGCGCGCAAGCTGTACAAAATGGACCTGCTCACCATCGGCGATTTTTATCGGCGCCGCTACGGACGTGCCGTCGAGATCTTCAGCTCGATCGTTATTTTGATTTCCTATCTTGGCTGGGTTGCAGCGCAGATCACCGCGCTGGGACTGGTGTTCAATCTGCTGTCCGCGGGTGGCATCAGCGTTGCGTGGGGCATGGCGCTAGGTACCGTCATCGTGCTCGTCTATACGCTGTTCGGCGGCATGTGGTCGGTGGCGTTAACCGACACCTTTCAGATGGCGATCATCATCGTCGGTCTGTCGCTGATTGCGGTGTTTGCGGCTGACCAGGCCGGCGGGGCCGGCCGCGTGATCGAGTACGCGCAAACGCGAGAGATGTTTCGCTTCTTTCCGGACGGTGGACTGCGCGAGTGGCTCTTTTGGACCGGCGCGGCCATCACGATCATGATCGGCTCAATTCCGCAGCAGGACGTGTTTCAACGTGTGATGTCGGCCAAGGATGCCGACACGTCGGTACGCGGGCCGATTATCGGCGGCATTTCGTACATGGTGTTTGCAATGGTGCCGATCTTCATCGGACTGGCGGCATTTTTGGTGATGCCCGAGGTCGCCAATTCATTGCTGAAAGAAGACTCGCAAAAGATCCTGCCGACGCTGGTGATGGAGCGCATGCCGATTTGGCTGCAGGTTGCCTTCTTTGGCGCTTTGCTGGCGGCGATCATGTCGACGGCGTCGGCGACACTGCTTGCACCGTCAACCACATTCGTCGAAAACGTGTTGAAAAATTTTGTCGACATGAACGACAGACAGCAGCTGCTGTACATGCGGCTCACGGTGGTCGTGTTCACCGCGTGCGTGCTGGTCTATTCGATCATCATGGAAGGCACTCCGATTTACGAGCTGGTTTCCAAGGCGTATCAGTTTCCGGTGGTCGGGGCCTTCTGGCCGCTGGTGTGCGGGCTTTACTGGAAGCGCTCAACGACGCGGGGTGCAATCTGGTCGATCGTACTTGGCATGGGCACATGGGCTCTACTCGAATTGACTCCCCTTCGCCAGCAGTTCCCGCCGGTGCTCGGCGGGTTTCTGATGGCCGCGGTTGGAATGTTCGGTGGCTCGCTGCTGTCGGCGACCTCGCCGCGTGCGCAGGGTGCGCAGTAAGTCCGACGTCAGCCCGCTTGCCCCGCGAGCGACTTGAAATCCTGCGCGTAGTCGTTCAGCTTCTTGTCTAGTGCTGTTTTCTGCTCGGGCGTCGCCGCGTTGATGAGCTGAGCGATCAACTCGGCGCTGCCGCGCCGATACGACTCGGCGCGCGCGCGGCGATCGGCTTCAGGCGCCACGGCGAGTTGCGTGAAATACGTGCGCACCCAGCGCGTGGCAACTTCTTCAGTCGGTCGATCCGCCTGAATCTTGCGCAATAACGTCACGAAGTCGCGCTGGCGGCGCTCGCGCTCGTCGATCCACCACGTTGCGTCGGTGGGTCGACTCGCCAATGATTTGCAGATGATCGCGCGCTGTTCGTCGTTAAGCTTGCCAAACCATGTTTCGGCGCGCTCGCCGTACTTCTTGATGCGCTCCGCACCTGCGTCTTTCTCCTCGCGCACGAATTCGCGGCGTGCTTTGGTCGCATCATTGGCGATCTTCTTGGCGGCGCGGTCGATCTGCTCGGGCGCCAGCGTCAACGCCACGTGCGCGATATCGGGTGCCGATTTCTCGCCGGCGGCCATCATTCGCGCGTTGACCTGCTGGTTGAATTCCATCACATCTGCGGTCGTTACCGGGCCGGCAAGCTTTGCGCGCACCTTGTCGATTAACGCGACGTAATCGCGCAACTGCGTGGAGCGGTGCCATGCCATTAGCGCGTTGAAGCGCTCTTTGACGGTATGTTCTTGGTCGGCGCTGAGGTCCAAATAGCTATCGAGCTGAATCAGCGCAAGGGTGTCGGCATTGTTGTAGCCGATTTTCATTGCAGCGCAGCTGGCAAGCGAGATCGTGACCGCGGCGATCGTTGCCAGACGATTGAACCGCAATGCGGAAGATCCGGCAATCAGTGAACTAGAATCGTTGCGCAATCGGACCTCCCTTGACTCACACCGCATGAACATCGTGATACTTGCCGCAGGACAGGGCAAGCGGATGGGTCCTCCACCCGCCAAGCCTGTGCCAAAGGTACTGCACCACGTTGCCGGTCGCCCGATGCTGGCTCACGTTCTCGATGCGGTCGACGCAGCCACAACCGAACATACCGTCAATATAGTGATAGTGGTCGGTTACGGCGCAAAACAAGTGCAAGAAGCGTTCCATTTGAGATCGACCGTCGACCGGCGGCTGCGATTCGTCGAACAGATGGAACAGCTGGGTACTGGCCACGCCGTGCTGCAAGCAGAACCCTTATTGAACGATGCTGCGCCGACATTGGTTCTATACGGGGACGTGCCGCTGATCCGTGCTGCCACATTGCAGAAATTGTTCGCGGCCAGCGGTGACGTTGCGCTGCTGACGGTACAAATGGCACAACCCACCGGCTACGGGCGCATCGTGCGCGACTGGCACGGCAACGTGCTGCGCATTGTCGAAGAGCGTGACGCAAGCGACGATGAACGCGAGCTGACCGAGGTCAACACCGGAATTCTGATTGCGCCGACCGCAAGATTGAAGCATTGGCTCAAAGCATTGTCGAACGACAATGCACAGCGCGAGTACTACCTGCCTGACGTGATCGCTCAGGCGGTCCGCGAGCACTGCCGAGTAATCGCCGTCGATTGCGCGGACCCCGACGAGACGCGCGGTGTCAACAGCAAAGAGGAGCTTGCGATCGTTGAGCGTGCTGCACAGCGTCGGATCGCGAGCGAGTTGATGGAGCGCGGAACGACGCTGACAGATCCGGCGCGTATCGACGTGCGAGGCAAGGTGGGGGTCGGCGCCGACGTATTGATCGACGTCGGCTGCGTCTTCGAAGGCCAAGTCGATCTTGCCGACGGCGTTCGCGTTGGCGCGTACTGCGTGCTGCGCGACTGCTCCGTCGGCGCCGGTACCGAGTTGCTGCCGTTTTCACATTTGCACGGCGCGACGATTGGCGCCGGTGCGCGCATTGGCCCGTACGCACGCCTGCGCCCGGGCGCCCTGCTGGGCGATGAGGTTCACATTGGCAACTTCGTCGAGGTCAAGGGCAGCACGCTGGGGCGCGCTTCGAAAGCCAACCATCTGGCATACGTGGGTGATGCGACCGTCGGTGCCAACGTCAACATCGGGGCCGGTACTATCACCGCCAATTATGACGGCGCTCGCAAGCACCGCACCGTGATCGGCGATGACGTTTCGATCGGCTCAAATGCGGTGCTGGTGGCCCCGGTCACGATCGGGACCGGCGCGACGATTGCTGGAGGATCGGTGATCTCGAAGAATGCACCCGAGGGCAAGCTGACGTTGGCGCGCGCCAAGCAGACGACATTAGACGGCTGGAAGCGGCCGACAAAGGATAAGAAATCGTAGAGGCTACGCAATGTGCGGCATCGTAGGCGCGGTTGCGACGCGCGACATCACCCCGATACTGGTCGAGGGTTTGCGACGTCTTGAGTACCGCGGCTATGACTCGTGCGGGATCGCGCTGTTACAGGACGGCGCGCTGACGCGTTCGCGGAGCACGGCACGTGTCGCCGAGTTGCAGTCACAAATCAGGCAGTCAGCGCTGTCGGGCCACCTGGGTATCTCGCATACGCGATGGGCGACGCACGGTGCACCGGTAACGGGGAACGCACATCCTCACTTTTCGCGCAACGAAATCGCGGTCGTCCACAACGGCATCATTGAAAACTACGAGCCGATTCGCGCCGAGTTGAAAAGTGCCGGCTATGAGTTCGTCACCGAGACGGACACCGAGGTCATCGCGCACCTGATTCATCAGTTATATCGAGGCGACTTACTCGCTGCGGTATGCGACGCAGTGGTGCGCTTCAAAGGCGCTTACGCGATTGCGGTGATGCATAAGGACGAGCCGCAGCGACTCGTCGGCGCGCGCAGCGGCTCCCCGTTAGTCGTCGGGCTCGGCAAAGACGAAAACTTTCTGGCGTCGGACGCACTGGCGCTCGCCGGCACTACTGACCAGATCATTTATCTGGAAGACGGTGACGTTGTCGATATTGAATTGAAGCGTTTTCAGATCGTCGATGCGTCGGGCGTGGTGGTAGCGAGGCAGGTGCATACGGTCAAGGCAGCAGCCGGCGGCGCCGAGCTTGGTCCGTACCAGCACTACATGCAAAAGGAGATCTTCGAGCAGCCGCGTGCGATCAGCGACACGATCGAAAGGATCGAATCGATAACCCCGGAGCTGTTCGGTGAGAACGCCAGCCAGGTTCTGGGTGCGATCGACTCGGCGCTGATCCTCGCGTGCGGCACGAGCTACTACGCGGGACTGACGGCGAAAGTCTGGCTTGAATCGATTGCCGGATTACCGACGCAGGTCGAGGTTGCAAGTGAGTATCGGTACCGCGACAGCGTACCGAACCCACGCACTCTGGTCGTCGTCATATCGCAGTCCGGCGAAACGGCCGACACGCTTTCTGCGCTGAAGCACGCACGGTCGCTCGGGATGAAACACACGCTCGGCGTCATCAACGTCGCGACGAGCGCGATGGCACGCCAAACCGAGCTGCAGTTTTTCACGCGCGCGGGCGTCGAGATCGGTGTTGCGTCGACCAAGGCATTTACGACACAGTTAGTCGCACTATTCCTATTGGCATTGACCATCGCGAAACAGCGCGGTCGGCTCGATGATCGGGCGGAGCGCGAACACATTCGTGCGCTACGGCATCTGCCGGCAGCATTGCAGGGTGTGCTGGCGCTCGAGCCGCAGGTGATTGCGTGGGCACAGCAGTTCGCGCGCAAGGAGCATGCTTTGTTTCTCGGCCGCGGATTGCACTACCCGATCGCGCTCGAAGGTGCATTGAAGCTGAAGGAGATCAGCTACATCCACGCCGAGGCTTATCCGGCCGGCGAGTTAAAGCACGGGCCACTGGCGCTGGTAACCGCAGAAATGCCAGTGGTTACAGTCGCACCTAACGATGCACTGGTTGAAAAGCTTAAGTCGAACATGCAGGAAGTACGCGCACGGGGTGGCGAGCTTTATGTTTTTGCCGATGCCGACACGCACATCGAATCGCTGCCGGGCATTCACGTCATCAAGCTGCCTGAGCACTATGGACCGCTGTCGCCGATCCTGCATGTGGTACCGCTGCAATTGCTCGCGTATCACACAGCAGTGGCGCGCAAGACCGACGTAGATAAGCCCCGCAATCTCGCAAAGTCGGTGACCGTCGAGTAGCAAGACGATGCTTGCTTGCTAACGGTGCGCTCTCCATAGCGTTCGGCTATCCGGCGCCGCCGGCGCGCTTAGGTGTTCCGCCGTGCGTGCTTCGGTGCAGCCCTAGTTCCGCTCACCTTGTTTTCCCGTAGCCAATTCCCGTAGTCAACTCCTCCCGCTGCTGGCGCGGCAAAGACGCGCATCTACACTGGCAAGAGAACCGCGCTCGATTAGCGAACGATGCTTACGCAGACGGATGCTGCATTAAACGCTGCGCATGCAGAGCAGCCAATCGACGTGCTCGCTTTTCCCCCTGATTCTTTAGATCTGCAACGGCGGCGGGTCTTTGAATCGAGGCCCTGGCGGGAGTTGGAGCGCCGCGCCCGCGTCGCGCGGTTCTTTGGGGTGGGAATGTTTCTGGCATGGGCCGCCGACGTGGGAGCCGCGTTCGAAGTCACCAGTGACGGCGGCTCGGCCCTGTTTGGCGTGGTCAGCGTTCCGCTCGCGCTGGTCGTGTTGCTTGCGCATTTTTATGCCCAGTGGGCGCTGGAGCGCTCCGCACGAGGCTTTGCCGAGATTGGTCGCCTTTATTCCGATGTGACGGTGCGCGAAGCGGCACCATTGTTAGAGCTCGCACGCGAGCACGCTGCGATCGCGCAATATTTGCGCTGCGTTGGCCGTCAAGCGCGACCGCTGCTGCGGCTAGAGCGGATCGCGCTATATGCGTGGAGCAAAAAAGGTGCGGCGGGCGGATCGATGCCGGCGACGGAACGCCATCCGCCCCCCTGATTGCTATCGGGTACTTTTCTTGATATCGCTCTTAACGTCACCGTAGGTCGAGCGCACTTTGCCGCCGACTTTCTCCGCGGTGCCTTTGACTTCCAAGTCTTTGTCTCCGGTCGCCTTGCCGACCGCTTCCTTGATCTTGCCGGTCACCGTGTTGGTACGCCCTTTTACCTGATCGTTGTTCATAGCGCCTCCATGTGTCGGGAGAATCCCGAGACATTAAATATTGCAAAACGTATGCCCGGGTCGAGGCTAAACGCGCGACCGCAGCTCAATTGGAACCCTATCCGGATAAAGTCTTTGAAGCACGCCCACGGTTGTGTTGGCGATGGCGTGTTGCAGGTCAAGTGTCAAGTGCGCCGGCGGAGGCGCGCCTATTGCAGAACCCCATAGCGCGCCGAACGCCGGAGCATATTCGCCGAACTGCTGCTCCACTTCGCCGCGCCAGAACGGGGGCGCCTCCCCTTCAACATATTTTCCGCGGCCGCGGCCGAAATGCGCAACGGCCAGGTAGCGCAGCACGCTCGAGCGCGC
>DATLMT010000156.1:0-5527 GCA_035537135.1 Burkholderiaceae bacterium
GCGAGAGAGGGCATTAACCCGTGATCAGCGTGGCGAGTTCTGCGCATCGCCGCGCGGTCATCCTGATGATCATCGCGCCGGCGCTTTGGAGTACGGCCGGCGTCGTGACGCGGCACTTGTCGCCTGAATTGCAGGCGGACGGCCGCTTCGAGATTACGTTCTGGCGCAGCTTGTTCGCCGCAATCTTCGTCGGGAGCTATCTTTGCCTGCAGCGCGATTTCGCGCGTTCGCTGCGGCGCGCGGGCGCCGCGGGGCTGCTATCGGGTTGCATGTGGGCAACGATGTTCGTCACGTTCATGCTGGCACTGACGCTGACCTCGACCGCCAACACGCTGATCATGCTCGCCGTAGCACCGCTGATGACTGCAGTGTTGGCGCGCGCCGTCCTGAAGGCGCCAATTTCGGCTCGCACGTGGGTCGCAATCTTGATTGCGATGGCCGGGATCGGCGCGATGTTTACCGGCAGCCTGCGCCTCGAATCGGGCACCGGAGTGCTCGGAATGCTGATCGCGCTCGGCGCGCCGATCGCGTCGGCCATTAACGTCGTGATTTTGAAGAAGCGCGGTCAGTCGGTCGACCTCGTACCCGCCGTGTTCTTGGGTGGAGCAATCTCGGCACTGGTTGTACTGCCGTTCGCGCTGCCGCTGGTTGCTCCACCGCGCGACATTCTGTTGCTCGCGATACTCGGATTCTTTCAGCTGGGCTTGCCGTGCACGCTCCTTGTCATCGCAGCGCGTCATCTCTCGGCTACCGAAGTCGCACTACTCGCGCTGCTCGAAGTCGTCCTGGGACCGTTGCTCGCGTGGGCCGGCGCGGGCGAAGTCGCCACGCTTCACACGTTGTTCGGCGGCGCGCTCGTGGTCGGCGCGTTGTTGTTGAATGAGTTGGTAGCAAGGCCGCCGACAGAAGAGGCGGCGTAGGCCTTGCCCAGATGTCCGTCAGCCGCGCACGGCGTTCTGCGGCAGTGGTTGTGCCCAGCGCGGCTGCCCGGCTGCGACCGAGGTACACGTTGCGTTGAAGCCGCGACCCAGCGAGTCTTCCAGGCGCAGCCGCACATTCGCCGCCTCGATCCCGTCGACCCGAATGACGCGGAGGCCTTCGTTACGCGCAAAGTTAACGCACTGCTGCTCGGCTGACGAGCTGCTCGCCGTCATCTGAGCACAGCTGGCCAGGGCTGCGACCGCGAGCGGCGCGATAAGGGCATTTTTCATTCGTTCCTCCATGTTGGAGCGCGGACTGTAAAAGGGACGGGTCAGTGTCAACACCAACTTGCGACGAAGTGCAGATTGCCGGGAACGAACTGCTTTTGGCGTGGCACCACTTGTGTTGCAATGTCGGGAACGTCGGATGCTGCGGAGCAAAGAGATGTGTCTGATACGGCTCGTTAACGACTCTGTCTAAACAAAATAAGGATTAACAATGCTTCCGATAAATATGGTTCAGCGGTTAGCGGCGACACTGGTTTTGGTCGCCGCCGGATCTGGTGTTGGCGCCCAGACGGCAACTCAGGCAGTGCCGCAAGCAGCGCCGCCCCCGGCGACCTCAACCAAGCCACTGCGCTCGCCCGACGTTATCTACGTCCCGACGCCGCCCGAGGTGGTCGATGCGATGCTAAAGGTTGCGAAGGTCCGCCAGGGTGACGTGCTGTATGACCTGGGGTCTGGTGACGGGCGCATTCCAATTACAGCAGCACAGAAGTTCAGCGTTGCGCGGGCGACCGGCATTGAGATCAACCCGGAGCGCATCCAGGAAGCCGAGCAGAACCTGAAGGCGGCCGGCGTTGGTGACCGCGTGCGATTTCGCAACGAAGATTTGTTTGAAGCGAACTTTTCCGATGCGACCGTTATAACGCTCTATCTACTGCCCGCGCTCAACGTCAAGCTGTTGCCAAAGCTGCTGAAAGAGTTAAAGCCCGGTACGCGCATCGTCTCGCACGCGTTTGCGATGGGTGACTGGAAGCCGGAACTGACACTCGAAGTCGGCGGCCGTTCCGTTTACTTCTGGACGATTCCGGCGAAAGGCACGGCTGATTACGCCGCCGCGGCGGCCGCAGCGGGCGCGGGCGGGATCGGGTCGAACTAGCGGTCGGAACTTGTCTTAGCGCGGGTGCAAGGGCCCGACGTGGCTCGGCTTCGGGGCCAGTGCCGTGGTGGCTGCGCGTGCTGCGGCGCCGACTGCAAGATTCAGGTCTGCAGCGCGGCAACGCTGTCGCATACGCGTGCTGCGTGAACGCGAATCTGTTTCAGCTCTGCTGGCGGCTTTGCTTCCAAAGCTTGCAGCGGATAACGCATGCGCGGGTTGCTCTGCAACTTCTCGCGATGGCGGTCGAGGAAATCCCAATACAGCGTGCTAAATGGACAGGCATCATCGCCCACAGACTTCTTGGGGTTGTATCGGCAGCCACCGCAGTAGTTGCTCATTCGGTCGATGTAGTTGGCGGAGGAAACGTATGGTTTGGTGCCGACGACTCCGCCGTCCGCATGCTGGCTCATACCAAACGCATTCGGCAGCGAAACCCAATCAACGGCATCTGTATACATCGCCATATGCCATTCGTGAAAGGCGAGCGGACGAACGCCGTATAGCAAGGCAAAGTTGCCAAGCACCATTAAGCGTTGAATGTGGTGGGCGTAGGCATGATCAATGACCTGCTGCGTGCACTGCTGCATGCAGCGCATGTCGGTCTTGGCGTTCCAGTAGAACGCTGGCAGCGATCGATCTGCATTAAATGAATTGCGCTCGGCATAGTGCGGCATCAGAAGCCAATAGACACCGCGCATGAACTCGCGCCAGCCAAGTATCTGGCGCACGAAACCCTCGACGCTCGACGGCGGCAGTCGACGCCGGCTCGCAGCAGCAAGCGTCGCATCGATTACCTCTCGCGCATTGATCAGTTTGAGGTTAAGCGCTGCAGATAGACGCGAGTGAAACAAGAAAGGCTGCTCGGTCCACATCGCGTCCTGATAAGTTCCGAATTCGTGCAGCCGATATTTCAGGAAATCGGTTAGCAACAGCAGTGCTTGGTCTCGCGTTACGGGAAGATTTAGATTGTCCAAGGACCCGGGGTGGTCCGCGAAGCGGCGCGCGACCAGTGCACAGACGCTCTTGGTAATTTCGTCCCGTTTAAATGCTATCGGCGCGCGGATGTTGCCGGGACCGGCGCGGCCGAAGCTGCCGCGATTGTCTTTGTCGAAGTTCCAACGGCCCCCGATGGGTGAACCATTTTTATCGAGAAAATGCGATGCTGTTTGCGCATCCAGCGATAGAAATTTTCCAGCAGTAGACCTTTGTGGCCGGCGGCATATACAGCGAACTCGTCGGTTGAGCAGAGAAATGTTCGATCGGGCCGAATGTTCAGCTCGATGCCAAGCGTGCGAGCGGTTTCGGTGATCTCAACTCGTACTCGGTGATCGCCGGGTTCGGCGACGATAAGGCGGGCGGGTCGAAGACGTTGGACATCGTCAACAATTCGTTCGGAGAACGATTGCGCGAGATCGTCCGCAGGGTCGGCTGCAAGCTCGGAGTAGTGCACGGTGCAACCAATGGCGGATAGCGCATCGCGATAATGGCGCATCGCCGAAAGAAAAAACGCGATGCGGAGTTTGTGGCACCACACGTGCGTCGTCTCGTTCGGCGTCTCGCTCATCCACACCGCATCGATCGCGGCATCGAAGCCGTCGAATGCGGCACTGTCGCGGTTGAGCTGATCGCCGAGAACGAGGACGAGATTTCTTAGGGGACGCGGAGTTGCTGCGGGGGTGCCTATTTCTGCTGCTCCGCCTTCAATCGCCGGATTTCTTGGAGGATTTTCTGGCTGCCCGCATGTTATCGACGAGGTTGGGATACGGCCGGCCCGCCTTTTTCGCCGCGCGCTTGGCAGATGTCTTTGCAGCAGACGACAAGTGCTTTGGCTTGCCGGCCTTCTTTTTTGGAGTGGGGCGCTCCCAGGGCGCCTTCTTTGATGTGGCCACAGGTTGACTACAAATCGACCTTCGCGTGCTGCTTTTGGTCCTCTTTCGGTGTTTCGCCTTTGACATAGGCTTTGGCGGCCTCGAAAACGAACTTCAGGCCTTGCGCTCCGGCGTTGTCCCAATACTCGCCATGCTGCGCACTGAACTTCAACATCGAAATAGACGGATCGGTCTTGCCGCCCGGAAACCAGATCTTCCAGTCTTCTTTGTAAAGTCGATCAATCAGTGCCTGATCACGCGTGATGGTGGCACGGCCACTGAGTGAGGCGTATTTATTCGAGCTCTGAAAGGTCAGCGTCACACTCGGATTCTGCTGAATCTCGGCCGCCTTTGGAGAATCGATGCCGGTTACAAAGTACGCGTCCGAATCGGGGCGAAGCTCCGCTATTGCCATCGGTCGCGAATGCATGTGGCCGTCGGCAGAGCGTGTGACCAGCATGGCGGTATCAAAGTCCTTCAACAAGTCATACAGATGTTCCTGCGTATTTGTCTTCACTTTTCCCTCGGATGAGTTGGGCAGCACACGCGAAGCAAGAACGCACGCGAAGCAAGAACGATGCCCTTGTTGGGCTATAGTCACGATGCGTCAGGTGCCCGATGTTTACGCATCGGGTGAAACGGGAAGCCGGTGAAGCAAGGCTAAAGCCGGCACTGCCCCCGCAACGGTAAGTCAGTCAAGCGGATCGCTTCATTTACCACTGCGTCGATGACGCGGGAAGGTGCGACCCGTCGCTGTAAAGCGCTGACGAGTCCGGAGACCGGCCTGGCGGGCGAGTCGTTGCATCGTGCGACGGCTTCAGCAGCGCGGTCGCGGCGGGCGATGGTGTGCAGCCGATGCTGCATCATCGAACTCCCCGCTCGCGCGTTTTGACGCGGGTGAGCGATGAAAGACAATCTCGAAGTATGTTTGAGCGCGCTCCTGTGGCGCGCGTCTGTCGTTTGTGTAGCGATGTCGGGTGCTGCGATTGCGAACGCGCAAACCGCAGCAGCTGCGACGCCGCTGGAGAAAGTAGTCATCAGTGGCAGCCGCACTGAGGCCACACTGGCGGACACGGGGTCCGCTGTCAGCATCATCACCGGCGAGGAGCTCGAACAGCGCCAAATACGCCTCGTGTCTGACGCGCTGCGCGCTGTTCCGGGGGTGGCCGTCAGCCGTCAGGGTCCTTTAGGAAGCCTGACTCAGGTCCGCATCCGTGGGGCCGAAGCCAATCACACGGTTGTTTTGATCAACGGCCTCAAGATCAACGATCCATTCACCTCGGAAGTCGATTTTGCGCATTTGTTGTCGGCGCAGATCGATCGCATCGAAATTCTGCGCGGGCCGCAAAGTGTGTTGTACGGCTCGGAGGCGATCGGCGGTGTGATCAGCATCTTTACCAAGCGCAGTGCGACGGGTGTGCAAGTTGATGCGTTGGCGGAAGCCGGATCGTTCTCGACCTACGGTGGGTCGGCGGCCGTGCGCGGCGCCACGCCTACTTTGATCTATGCCTTGTTAGCGTCCGCGTTGAAGACCGATGGCACGAACGTTTCGCGGTTCGGTTCCGAAAATGACGGGT
>DATLMT010000157.1:0-2930 GCA_035537135.1 Burkholderiaceae bacterium
GAAGGGCGGGCATTGCAGCGACAGATGCAACAGATGATTGGACCGGACGTCGAGCCGGTATTTCATGGTCGTACTGGCCGCGCGTTCGACCAGATCGTGCGCCTGTCGACCGAGCTGGAGGCGGATGTGATCGTGATGTCCACTCACGGCCTGACTGGTTTCAGGCGCGTGCTCTTTGGCAGCAATGCAGAACGCGTGGTGCAGTACAGCTCGTGCCCTGTGCTGGTGGTGCGCGCGACGCAGGCTGATCAGCCAAGCGAAGAAGAGCTCCGCCTTCGGACCATTCTGGTGCCGATCGATTTTTCGGCCTCGTCTGAAGAGGCACTGTGCACGTCGATCGCCTTTGCGCAGAAATTTGACGCGCGGCTCGTGCTCTTGCACGCGCTGGTCGCGCCGATTGTATCCGCAGCGGCGGGATATGCAGTCCCGAGCCTCGATGTAACGCTCGAGCAGTTGCGTTCCAGCGCCGAGGAGCAGATGCGAGTGCTCATGCAGAAGGTCGACTTTAATGGCGTCGCTCATGAGACGCAGATCGCGACCGGCTTCCCCGGAGAAACGATCTGCAGTTACGCCGATCGCTGCGGCGCCGATTTAATTATCATGTCTAGCCAGGGACGCACCGGTCTCATGCACGTGCTAATCGGGAGCGTCGCCGAGCACGTAGTGTGGCACGCGCTCTCGCCTGTGCTGGTCGTGCCCGGAACCGCGACGCAGGCTCTGGAGCGGAGCTCTCGTTAGACAAGAACTGAGTGAAGACATGGCTGCTGGCTCTCGATCTTGCCGGCACATTTGTCTTCGCGTTAAGCGGCGCTATGACCGCCGTGCGGCACCGCCTCGATATGTTTGGCATTCTCGTGCTGTCGTTAGCCGCTGCGACGTTCGGTGGCATGGCGCGCGATGTCCTGATTGGCGCCGTGCCGCCCGCTGCGCTGAGCGACTGGCGGTACATTGCCGTTTCTCTGGTGGCGGGGTTCGTCATTTTCTTCCGCCATCCGAGTTCGAGCCGCTTGCGGACTCCCGTGCTCGTCCTTGATGGCGCGGGGCTGGCGTTCTTCGCAGTCGCAGGATCGTTGAAGGCGCTCGCGTGGGGAGTGATGCCGGTCCCGGCGATTATCCTCGGGCTTGTGACTGGCGTCGGCGGCGGTGTCGCACGCGACATTTTGGTAGCTGAAATTCCGATGGTCCTGCGGACTGAGCTTTACGCAGTGGCGGCGCTCGCCGGTGCGACGGTGGTAGTCGTCGGCCGAATGCTGCAGTTCCATTCCATTCCGGTTTCAATCGCCGGCGCCGCGGTATGCTTTGGCCTTCGCTTCATGGCGATTCGGCACGGGTGGCGCTTGCCGCAGGCATGCCATTCGGATCAACTCACTTTCGACGACACGCCATCCGCGAAGAACACGGCCGATGACCGAGCTGACGGCGCCAGCAGAGTCACTTCGCCACACGATGACGAGCGCGCTGACTCATGATTAGTCCCGAATCGCGACTTCGTACGGCGGATCGGTACGTGGTCGGCGAGTCATCCTACGCGGTGAAGCAACCACCGACTGCCTCCGCCACGACCTATCTGTGCGAATAGCCTGACAAAACGCACTATGAATAAGTCGATTCGAATACTTGGAATTGCTGGGAGTCTTCGCCAGCAATCGTACAACCGCGGTGCATTACGCGCAGCGCAGCAGCTCGTTCCTGAAGGAGCCACCCTCGACGTGTTCGAGCTTGAGGGCATTCCCGGGTTCAACCAGGACCAAGAACAGAATCCGCCAGAGAAAGTCGTTGAGCTGAAAAGACGGATCCGGGAAGCGGACGCGATCCTCATCGTCACACCCGAGTACAACTACTCGATCCCCGGCGTCCTGAAGAACGCGATCGACTGGGCCTCGCGCCCTTACGGCGACAGTGCGTGGAACGGGAAACCGGCGGCAATCATGGGCGCTTCGATTGGCAACATCGCTACGGCGCGTGCGCAGTATCACCTTCGCCAAATAATGGTTTTCCTGAACATGTTTCCGATCAACCAGCCGGAAGTCATGATCGGAAACGCTGCGGAGCGGTTCGATGGGCAGGGCAATCTCACTGACGCGGAAACGAAAGAGTACATTCGCAAGCTGCTGATTAATCTGCTGGAATGGACGCGCCGCATACAGCAACCGCAGCCGACTTAGCGTGACGGAATCCGGAGAATAGCGATGTCTCGAGAGTCCGATTCATATCGGGGGAACGACACCCTGCTCTTCGGCATCATACTCGGTGTGCTGGCCTTCTGGCTGTTTGCGCAGACCACCCTCAACATCGCACCGGCGATGGCCGCCGACCTCGGCGTTGCGACCAACGTCATGAACATTGCCGTGGCGATCACGGCGTTGTTCTCAGGCATTTTCATCGTCGTCGTTGGCGGTCTCGCCGATCGCGTCGGGCGGGTGAAAATCTTGACGTGGGGATTCACCTTTAGCATTGCCGGGTCGCTGCTGGTCGGCGCGGCGCCGCGGGGCACGTTGGCGATGCCGCTGCTGATGCTGGGTCGTGTCTGCCAGGGCCTGTCGGGAGCGTTCATCATGCCCGCGAGTCTCGCGCTCATCAAAACCTACTGGGAGGGCGCGGGTCGTCAGCGCGCTGTCAGTCTGTGGTCGATGGGCTCGTGGGGCGGTTCAGGATTCGCCGCTCTCTTCGGCGGCCTGATGGCAGAGAACCTCGGATGGCGTTGGATATTCTTTGCTTCGGCAGCGGTATCGCTGGTCGGGATGCTGATGGTGCGTGGCACGCCAGAGAGCAAGGGTGCCGCGGCGAAGGACTACCGCTTTGATACAATGGGCGTCCTCACTTTCATGGTCGCGATGGTCGCCCTGCAGGTGTTGACGACCCAGGGCAGCGCGATCGGTTGGACGAGCCCGATCGCGCTCGGGCTCGGTCTGATCGCAGTCGCGTTCGCT
>DATLMT010000158.1:0-2016 GCA_035537135.1 Burkholderiaceae bacterium
TGCATCGAATTGACCATTTCTTCGCTGATCAAAATCGGTGCCTTACGGCCTGGGATCAGGGCAGTGGCGATCGCGATGTTTGCCTGCTTCAAGCGCTCTCCTACGGCTGCAGCCTGCCGCTGCATCCACGACGTCGGCATCGGTCGCGCGTACCCACCAGTCCCCTGCGCAATCTCGCGCTCTTCTTCAGTCTCATAGGGAACATCGACGAACTTCGCCCCCAGCGATTCGATCTGCTCTTTGACCGCGGGGCGTACGTCGGAAGCCTCGACCACCGCGCCGAGGCGCTTCGCAGTTGCAATCGCCTGCAGCCCGGCAACGCCGGCACCCAGAATCAGCACGCGCGCCGCTTTCACTGTCCCGGCCGCTGTCATCATCATCGGCATCATCCGGCCGTATAGCGACGAAGCCATCAGCACCGCCTTGTAGCCCGCAATATTGGCCTGCGACGACAGCACGTCCATACTTTGCGCGCGCGTTGTTCGCGGTGCAGCTTCGAGTGCGAACGCAGTCAGTCCCGCAGCGTTCATTGCCGCGATGCCCTCGTTGTTGAACGGCTCGAGCATGCCGACGATGACGGTGCCCCGCTTCATACGCGCAAGTTCCGACGCATCCGGTGTTCGGACCTTCAATATCGTCGAAGCGCCCAATGCATCGGCCGCGCTGCCGATGCTCGCCCCGGCGGCGACGTAGACTTGGTCGAAAAAACTTGCGTTCGCACCCGCACCGGATTCGACAACCACGGAGTGCTTGGCCGCGACGAGCTTCTTGACGGTCTCCGGCGTCGCCGCTACCCGGGTTTCGCCGGCCCGCCTTTCAGCCGGAACTCCGATGTTCATTCAGCGCTGTCTCCGGCGATTCCGCCTGTTTTTATAGAATCGCGACTTTACGCGAAAGCACCGAATCGATGAGCAGCAAGCGCGTCGTCATCGGCATGTCCGGCGGCGTCGACTCATCGGTCGCCGCGTATCTTCTCAAGCAGCAGGGTTACGACGTCGTCGGCCTTTTCATGAAAAATTGGGAGGACGACGATGACGATGAGTACTGCTCTACGCGGCAGGATCTGATTGACGCGGCGGCGGCAGCGGACGTCATCGGCATCGGACTCGAAGCGGTCAACTTCTCGGCTGAATACAAGGACCGCGTTTTTGCGGAATTTCTGCGCGAGTATGCCGCCGGCCGAACGCCAAATCCCGACGTGCTGTGCAACGCCGAGATCAAGTTCAAAGCGTTTCTCGACCACGCCATAAAACTCGGCGCAGAAAAAATCGCCACCGGACACTACGCGCGCGTGCGAAAGATAAACGATCGGTATCAGCTGCTGCGCGGACTCGATCGCGGCAAAGACCAAAGCTATTTTTTGCACCGGCTCAGGCAATCGCAACTTGCCCACACACTGTTTCCGGTCGGTGAGTTGCAAAAGACGGAAGTCAGAAAAATCGCACACGACATCGGCCTGCCTAACGCTGCGAAGCGTGATTCGACCGGCATTTGCTTTATCGGCGAGCGGCCGTTCCGCGAGTTTCTGAATCGCTATTTGCCGATGACACCGGGACCCATTCGCGCTAACGATGGGACTGTGGTCGGTGAACACGTTGGCCTCGCGTTTTATACGCTCGGCCAGCGTAAGGGGGTCGGCATCGGCGGGGTCAAGGACTCTTCCGGCGAAGCGTGGTACGTCGCCAGAAAGGAGATGGACACGAACACACTCCGTGTGGTCCAGGGGCACGACCATCCGTGGCTAATGTCACGTCGGCTGGTCGCGGAGGATGCCGCATGGACCGGCGACGCCGCACCGGCGGTGGGAACGTCCCTTGCCGCAAAGACGCGGTACCGGCAAATCGACGCTGAATGCGTGGTGGCTGCCACCGACGGGAGGCGCTTCGAACTGGCGTTTGCCGAGCCTCAGTGGGCTGTCACACCGGGCCAGTCCGCTGTGCTTTACCAAGACGAAGTTAGTCTGGGTGGTGGAGTGATCCAGTCCGTGGATGTGACTAGCCTGAAGTGAGTCGCGTT
>DATLMT010000159.1:0-2106 GCA_035537135.1 Burkholderiaceae bacterium
GTGTGACCAGGCAAGTGCGATCGATCGCCGCGTTAATAATTTGCTCGCGCAAATCGCCGAAGCTCGCGGCCGCATCCGACAGCGGTGCAAGCGTGGCTGCACGTGCCTGCACCATGTGCAGATTCGACAGGCCTTTTTCGAGAAACTTGACCTGTTCCTTCAGCTGCAACTGGAATAATCGCCGCAGTCCCGAACGGTGCGCGGCAACAGCATCATCGGGGGTATCGAAGACGTCGATCGAGCAGTGAGTCTGGTTATCGACCAATGCGGGAAAGCCCACCAGCGTTTGCCCGCCACGGCGGATTTCCAGAACCTCGGGCAATTCACCGAAGTCCCACTCGGTGATGCGATCGGCCGATTTGTCGATCAGTTTTGCGTCTGCCACGTGCTGGAAAGTTCGGCGCGCCTCGCCGCCTAGGTCTGACTTCAGCTGCGCCAGATTTCGGCCCATCGCAAGCTGCCGTCCGTGCTCGTCGACGACCTTGTAATTCATCATCAGATGCGCTGGCAATGCCTCGTGCTTGAAATCGGTCGGCTGGCACACCACCCCCAGCTGGGCGCGAATGTCAGCCACCAACGCATCGATCAGCGACGCTTCGGCATGATTCGGCACGCGGTCGACAAAGGCGCTCGCGTATTCGGGCAGCGGCACGCAATGCCGACGCAGCTTCTGCGGCAACGATTTGAGCAGAAGCTGCACCTTCTCCTTCACCATTCCCGGGACAAGCCATTCGCAGGCGGCAGCATTGATCTGATTCAAGGCAAGCAGTGGCAGCGTTAACGTAACGCCATCGCGCGCGCTGCCCGGCTCGAAGTGATATGCCAGCGGCATCCGAAGCTCGGCGCTGCGATGTCCATGCAGCACCATTTCCTTTGGAAACAGCTCGGTCGTCACACCGGCTGCCTCGTGCCGCATCACTTCTTCCCGCGAAAGAAATAGCAGTCGGGGTTGAGTGCGCTCGGCTTCGGCACGCCACCGCTCGAAATCCGCACCGTTGTGAATTCCCGCTGGCACCAACCGATCATAGAAAGCGGCGATCAGCTCGTCATCGACCAACACATCGAGACGCCGCGTCTTGTGCTCCAGCTGGCGTATCTGCTGGATGATCTGCCGGTTGTGTGCGAGAAACGGTGCTCGCGTTTCCAACTCTCCGGCGACCAGCGCGTCTCGAATAAAAATGCTACGCGCGAGAGAGGCGTCGATTGGCCCAAACGCAACGCGTCGCTGTGCGTATACGACGAGTCCATAGAGCGTCGCGCGCTCGAATGCGACAACTTCACCGCGCTTTTTTTCCCAATGAGGATCGGTATGGCTTTTCTTGAGTAAATGGGACCCTGTGCGCTCGATCCACGACGGCTCAACGGTTGCGACCGTTCGCGCGTAAAGCCGCGAGGTTTCGACCAGCTCTGCCGCGATGATCCAACGCCCGGCTGTCTTCAGCAGTGCCGATCCCGGCCAAATGAAAAACTTGGTCCCGCGCGCGCCCGCGTACGGTGGCGCTCCCCGTTCGGTGTCAGGAATCTGCATACCGATATTGCCGAGCAGCCCGGCCAGGAGGGCGCGATGTATCTGCTCGAATGTCGCCGCCGAGTTATTCACGCGCCAGCCGTGCTCCGCCACCATTGCCGCCAGCTGCGCGTGAACGTCTGTCCACTCGCGTACGCGCCGTGGGCTCAGAAACTGGCTTTTCAGTTCGTCAGTCAGCTTTCGGTTGGATTTCTTGTGGTCGAGCTTTTCTTGCACGAATGCCCACAGCTTCAGCAGCCCCGTGAAGTCGCTCTTTTCATCTTTGAAACGCCGATGGGCGTTATCCGCAGCGTCCTGCGCATCAACCGGGCGTTCACGTGGATCCTGCACCGAAAGGGCCGCGGCAATCACCAACATTTCGCGCAGACAATGTTGTTCTTTCGCCGCGAGCAGCATGCGCGCGACGCGCGGATCGAGCGGCAGCGTCGACAGTGCATGCCCGATCGTAGTCAGGTCGTTGCGCGCATCCACCGCGTTGAGCTCGGCGAGTAGCTGATAGCCGTCGGCGATCGCGCGCGACGGTGGCGGCTCGACAAAGGGAAACGCCGTCACGTCGCCCAAACCCAGTGACTTCATTC
>DATLMT010000160.1:0-11886 GCA_035537135.1 Burkholderiaceae bacterium
GTGCCGCTGAAACGACGACGTCTTGACTCGAATGCCTTTCTCGAGGCCTTCCTCGCCGAGATAGGCGCCCCACGGCCACGCCGCGATCGACACATGCACCTTATTGCCCTTCGGACTCACGCCCATTTTTTCCGAGCCGTAGAACGCCAGGGGACGCAAATAGCACGAGTCGAGTTTGTTTGCGCGCACGACTTCGCGCTGTGCCTCGAAAATCTGCTCGCGCGAAAACGGAATCTGCATCATGAAAATTTTGGCCGAGTTGAACATGCGCTCGGTATGTTCTTTCAGGCGGAAGATCGCCGGACCTGCGGGCGTGTTGTAGGCGCGTACGCCTTCGAATACCGCAAGTCCATAGTGCAACGAGTGCGTCAACACGTGCGTCGTCGCATGGCGCCACTCCACAAGTTTTCCGTCGTACCAAATTAGTCCATCGCGATCGGACATCGACATCGCTTTTTCTCCCGGCGCTCCCGCTCTTATCAAGCTGTCGATTCTAGCGAACAGACGCTTCCTATAATCGGCGGTGATGAAAGCATTGTTCGGCTCGCGTCCGGAGCTCGCGCGAGTACGGCGAGAGGGATTTGCGCGCGGACTGCGCACTGTTTTGCCGCTGATGATCGGCACGGGCATCTGGGGCCTGGTGACCGGGGTAGCGATGGTCAAGGTGGGGCTCACGACCACGCAGGCGATCGCAATGACGCTGCTGGTCTTCTCTGGAACTGTGCAGCTCGCAGCTTTGCCGCTGATCGCGGCCGACGCTCCGTTGTGGGTCGTGATGCTGACTGCGGTCGTCGTCAACCTGCGGTTCGTGATCTTCTCAGCCGGGCTGCATCCTTTTTTTCGTCGCTTTTCAATCGCGCGCCGGTGGCTGCTCAGCTATTTCATGGTCGATATGAGCTTCGCGATGTTTCTGTCGCGGTTTGCTGACGCGCCGCGAGATCAGCGCGGAACGACAGAGCAGGTTTGGTTCTTTCTCGGCATGAGTGCGGGCAGCTGGGTGGTCTGGCAGGCAATGTCGATCATCGGCATCGTGCTCGCCGCGGGCATACCCGCCCAGTGGGGTCTCGAGTTTACGGCGGTTCTCGCGCTGATCGCGATGACGCTGCCGCTGATCGCCGGCAAGCCGGCGCTGATCGGCGCAATCACTGCGGGCGTCGTAGCCGTGGTGGCCGCCGGGTTGCCGCTGAAACTGGGCTTACTGATCGCCGTCGTCGCCGGAATCGCCACGGCGATCAGCACCGAGATCGTGCTCGAGCGGCACCAAGCGCCCGGCGGGACGAGTTGAGCACCCTCGAAATCTGGCTGGTGATCATCGGGCTGACGCTGGTCACGATCTTGATGCGCTCGAGTTTTCTGATGATCGGCGACTTTGTTCGGCTGCCGGAAAGAGTGCAGCACGGTTTGCGCTATGCGCCGGTGTGTGCGCTGGTGGCGCTTGTCACTCCGGAGCTGTTCGTCACGCAGGGCGCCTTTGATCTATCGATCACCAATCCAAAGCTGGTGGCTGGGCTGGCAGCGGCCACGATCACACTGCTGACCCGCAGCATGATCGCCGCGATGGCCAGTGGCATGCTGGTTCTTACGCTGATGAGGTTGCTTCCGGCGTGAAGACTGCATTCCAAAGTTGCGTCACTGCCGCCGTTTCGCGTTGCACTTCCTGATGCGCCACACGCGCCCGCTCGGAACCATTTAGCCGCAGCCGGTGCTGAATGCTGCGGAACGTGCGGTACGCGTCCGCAACTTCACGCGCCAATGAGGCGTCGATCAATTGCAGCTGTCCCGCCATCTGCAGCAGCGCTATGTTGCCGGCATTGCGAACCAGCTCGGCGTGCCGGTGCGCGTGCGCGAGCACCAGAAACTGAACGATGAACTCGACGTCCACCATGCCGCCGCGATCATGCTTGACGTCGAACAACGCGGTCGGATTCGGATGACCGTCCAGCATGCGAGCGCGCATTTCGAGCACGTCGGTGCAGAGCTGGCGCGTGTCGCGCCGCTGCATCAGGATGTGGCGCCGCTCGGCTTCGAAACGCTCGCCGATGTGAGCGTCTCCGGCCGAGTGACGCGCACGCGTCAGCGCCTGGTGCTCCCACGGCCACGCACCGTGGCCGTCTTCGTTGCGCTGGTAGCAGGCGAACGCTTCAAACGAAGAAACCATTAAACCGGCATTGCCGTCGGGCCGTAACCTCAGGTCGATTTCGAACAGCTTGCCGGACGACGTCTGCGTCGTCAGCCACGTCATCAATCGGCGCGCGAGCAACGAGTAGGCCTCGGCCGCTGCGGCGTCTGCGTCGTCATACAAAAAAATTACGTCGAGATCGGATTCGTAGCCCAATTCTTTGCCACCAAGCTTGCCGTAACCGATCACAGCAAAGCGTGGGATGTCGCTGTGCCGCCGCGCCAACGATCGCCACGCGTATTCAATGGTCATTTGCAGCGTTGCGTCGGCAAGCGCCGACAAATGGTCGGAGAGGCGTTCGACCGTGAGCCGGCCGTCAAGGTCAGCGACAAGCAGCCGGAATACCTGTGCGTGATGCGCGTCGCGCAACAGATTTATCTGCCGCTCCTGATCGCCGTCGGCCTCAGTCAACTGCTGCCGCACCGCGGTCGACCATGACGGCCAGTCGGGCTCGTGCTCCAGCAGACGCTGGTCGAGCAGTTCGTCGAGAAGCATTGGATGCCGCACCAGGTAATCGGTGGCCCAGCGGCTCGCTGCGAGCATCCGCATCACCTTGTCGAACGCCTGCGGAAACTGATTAAGCAAGGCGATATAGGTATGGCGGCCGGCGATGACGTCGGCCAGCTGAGCGAAGCGCGCAAAGTGCTGATCGGGTCCGATGTCGTGCGCGGCGCCGGTTTCGCGCGATCGCTCGATTGCGGCCTGTAGCGCACGCCGCAGCAAGCGCTCCATTCCGGTTCGCGCAGCACCCGTGGTTGCCTGCATGCGGCGCGAATCCAGAACAGCCCGCAACCGCTGCGCGGTCGCCGCCGGATCGGCGAACCCGCGGCCCCCCAAGTCTTCGATCAGCGCGCCGTCGTCGGCGTCCTGAATCGCTGGAGTGAACGAAACCTCAGGGTCGCCGCCGGTCGGCTCTGCGAAAACGCCGTCGAACACTTCGACGACCAGTGCCTGTACCGCGCGATATTCGGTGATCATCGCCGTGGCGCTGCCGGCTCCCAGCAGCCGCGCTACGCGCTCGCGCCCCGCGACGTCGGCTGGCACACGATGCGTCTGCGCATCATCGACGTACTGCAAAGCGTGCTCGAGGTTGCGCAGGAAGACATAGCTTGTTGCCAGGCGCCCGCACGTCTCGGATGGCAACACGCCGAGCTTGGCAAGCGTCATCAGCGTTTGCAAAGTCGATTTAGATCGCAAACCGGGATCACGCCCGCCGCGCACGATCTGGAACGTCTGCGCGATGAACTCGAGCTCGCGAATTCCGCCGCGTCCGAGCTTGACGTCGTCGATGCCCTGCTCGGGACCGTGGGGTGCGAATGAGGAGCGCCGCGCAGCTTCAGCGCGAATCAGCCTGTGCAGGTCGCGCAGCGCAGCGATCGCACCGAAATCCAAATACTTTCGAAACACGAAGGGCCGCACGATCGATTCGAGCACGCCACACTGGGCCTCGAACTGCGGCGTGGAGGCGAATACAGGCGTCGAAACGATGCGGCCCTTGAGCCACGCGAAGCGTTCCCACTCGCGCCCCTGTGCCATCAGATACTCCTCAAGCATCGCGTTCGAGACCGCCAGCGGCCCGGCGGCACCATTAGGACGCAGTCGCATGTCAACGCGAAACACGAAGCCGTCGGCGGTCACATCGTTCAGCAATGCAATCACGCGCCTGCCGAGCTGCGCAAAAAATTCGTGATTGCTGAGGCGGCCACGAACGCTCGCCCGATCGGTTTCTCCGTCTTGGTCGTAGACGAAGATCAGATCGATGTCGGACGAGACATTCAACTCACCGCCCCCTAACTTTCCCATGCCGACCACGAGCAGATCCTGAGGAACACCGTCGGCGCCGATCGGCACCCCGTGCACAGCTGACAGCTCACGCGCGCCGGCAGCGACGGCAGATTGAAGCGTCAACTCGGCGAGTGCAGTCATCGTCGAAACAACCTCTGGCAATTCGGCACGGCCGGTTGCATCGCGGGCGATCAGTGTCAGCAGCACGCGTCTGCGCAAGCGGCGCAGCGCAACAGCGAGACGTTGCGCTTCGTCACCGGTCGCCGCCGCCGTGAAAGATGTCAGCGAATCCGTTAAGCGGGCCGGGGTCCACGGGCTATCTGCCCATTGCGCCAGCGCTTGGTGTTGGAACGTGCGCCCGTCCGCCGCAATGTTTGACTCCGCCTGAAGTGCGCGAGCTGCGTACTGGGACAGCGCTGGCAGATCCGCCACCGTGACGCGCGGCCCCCGCCAGTCCTGTGGGCCAACGAAACTCGGCGTAGCCAGGGAATCTTTCACTAATAAGCGAGGTCGTACCGTCGGATCGCTGTGATAACGTGACCGCGGCTTTTCGCTCCTCTTTCGCTACGACGGATCGTTCATTTTACGTAGCGTCGCACCGCAGCGCGCTCGCCATGATTTCGCAGCTCAAGACAACGCAGCCCAACCTCACCGAACGCGCTGAAGCACCACGAACATCGCGCCGGCGCCGCGTTCTGCGATTGGGCTGGATTTCGCTGGCGTGGACTCTGGTCGCGCTTTTCTTCATCGCGGGCGCATTGCTGCTTGGCGTGCGTTACGTTGCAATGCCGCGCGTCGACGAGCTGCGGCCGCGCATCGAGCAGACGGCCTCGCGCCTATTGAAGGCGCCGGTAACCATTGGCCGAATCGATGCATCGTGGCGCGGGTTCAAACCGCAGCTAGCGCTGAAAGACGTGCGGGTCGCTGGTGCGGGCGATCGCGCCGAATTGTTGCTTCCTTCGATCGAAGGCACGATTTCATGGTTCACGGCCCTCGCATTTGAGCCGCGCTTCTCGGAGCTGCGCATCGAATCTCTGGACCTCGACGTCGTGCGCCTGCCTGGCGATCGATTCTCAGTTGGCGGCTTCGTATTCGACCCGAACGAAAAAGGCGAGGACGGCGGTGTGTCCGACTGGATTCTCGCGCAGGGTGAGGTCGTGTTCCGCGATGCGCGCATCCGCTACAGCGATCGACGCTTTACGAATGCACCGGCCGCAACGGCCGACTTTGAGCTTATGCATGCCAACCTGCAACTTGAAAACGTGTTTGGGTCCCACATCGTGGGAATGCAGGCACAGCCAACCTCTGCAATGGCAGGGCCGATCGACCTGCGCGCGCGCTTTCGGCATGCGCCGTTTGCGCGGCCGTCTGATTACAAACGCTGGAGCGGCGAAGTCTTTGGTGCAGTCGACTACGCTGATCTTGCAGCACTGGCGCGCGTATTCGATGCCCCCGTGAAAATCAAACACGCGCATGGCGCGGTGCGCAGCTGGGTGACGTTCGATCATGCGCGGCTCACGCGCTTGGTAGCCGACATTGCGTTGACCAACGTCAGTATTACGTTGGCACAGAACCTCGACCCGCTTGCGCTCGATTCGCTGCAGGGCCGACTCACTCAGCGCGTTTGGGGCACCGACGACGGAGTCGGCGGACACGAGTTCGAAGCAAGCCAGCTCGCGCTCGTCACTGCGTCCAAGCAGACGATCGCCCCGCTTGACTTCAAGGTGCGCACGACGCGCGCGAAGGGAGCAGCACCGGCGCGTACACAGGTGCAAGCGAACCGCGTCGATATTCAAACACTCGCATGGCTCGCAACGCACACTCCGATGTTGGGCGAGTCCCGCGAGATGCGTGAAACGGTGAGCAAGCACGCGGTTGCTGGCACGCTGCTAAATGTCAGCGCAGCGTGGCCCGGCGCGGTGCCGGACCTTAAAACGATGAGTCTAAGAACGCGCTTCGAAGGGCTGGCAAGCGCAGCGCAGCCGGCGGGCTCGCACGATCAAATCGGCACGCACGCGGTCGGGTTGCCGGGATTTGAAAACTTGAGTGGCAGCATTGACGTCGCCGATGGCGCCGGGTCACTGCAGCTTGCCTCGGCGGAGGCCACACTGACGCTGCCCGGTGTGCTGGCCGAGCCGCGCATCAAGCTTGCCAAACTCAATGCGTCGGCGCGCTGGAAGTCGGATCCGACGCTAGAAGTACGCATTGAGTCAGCCGCAGCGTCCAACGCTGAGATCCAATTGGAAGCGTCGGGCATCTATCGTGCGGCAAGCGACAAAGGCCTCGGCTGGCTCGATCTCACTTCGCGCGTCGCGCGCCTGCATGCGCCCGCCGTTCACCGTTACGTGCCACTAGTCGCCGGCCGCGCGACGCTCGAGTGGCTGCAACATGCGTTGGTGTCCGGCCGCATTAGCGACGGTACCGTTCGCATCAAGGGTGACCTCGCGCGATTCCCATTTGAAAGCGAGCAGGGTTCCGAGTTTCGAATCGCCGCGCGCGTGACGGAAGCATCGCTCGACGTGCACCCCGCCGAGATTCAAGGCGAACGATCGGCTGAAGTGACACGCAGATGGCCGCTGCTGAAAGACATAGCCGCCGATTTCGTGCTCGACGGTGACTCGATCACAGTCACTGCACAGCGCGGCACCGTCTACGCCGCGAAACTTTCCAACGTGGTCGCGCGCATACCGAATTTCATGCGCAATGCCGCGCTCGATGTGCACGGGGTGGCCGAAGGTCCACTGATCGACATGGTGCGATACGTCAACACGAGCCCGGTGGTGCGCTGGATTGATGGCGCGACAACCAATGCCGAAACAACCGGCAATGCCAAACTCAATCTTCGGCTTGCAATTCCGCTGCAGCACGCGGCTGACGCCAAAGTAACGGGCACCTTGCATTTCGCCAACAACGATGTGCAGCTCGCCGACATGCCGCCATTCTCGCGCGTGACCGGCACGCTGAACTTCAGCGAGGCGGGTGTGCGAGATACCAGCCTGAATGCAACGGTTCTTGGCGGGCAGAGCCGGATCGAAGCGAGCACGCCGCCGGATGGCCAACCGATGTTCACCGTAACCGGCATTGCGACAGTTCCGGCCTTGCGGCGCGCCATTAGCCTGAGCCCGGTGCAACAACTGCTCGATCGATCGCAGGGCCAGGCGCGCTACAGCGCGACGCTGACCCTCAGGCCTGTGCCGGAATTCAGAATCGAAAGCGATCTGATCGGCATCGCGATCGACGGTATCGCACCGCTGCGCAAGACGGCGCAGGAATCGCTGCCGTTGCGCATTGAGCGCGTTCCAACCGGCGAAAACGACGAGTGGCGTGTGGCTGCAGGCAAAGTGCTCGCGGTGCGCGTTGAGCGGCGCCGCGAGCGCGGCGAGCTGCGCATCACGCGCGGCGTGATCGCGCTCAATGAGCCCGCGAACCTGCCCGAAAGCGGCATGCTGGTGTTAGCGACCGTGCCGCGCCTGGACATTGAGGCGTGGGCATCTTTTTTCGATGGCGGCGACTTGACACCGCGGCCGGCCACAGCCGCGACGCCTGCGACGGCGCCGAGCCCGGCAATCGATTTGCTTGCGGTTCGAACTCCGGAGCTTGTGCTAATGGGTCGCACATTCCGGAACGTGACCCTCGGCGCATCGCGGACTCGCGACGGCGGATTTGACGCCAACATCGTCTCCGACGGCCTTGCCGGGTATGTCGGCTGGAGGCCGGAGCAAATCACCGCGCGCCTGTCACGCTTGTCGATTCCCGCCGCGCGCAAGAGTGAAGTGGTCGAAGCACTGAATTCACCGCGCCGCGAATTACCTGCTCTTGACATCGCGGCCGAGCAGTTTGAGTTGTCTGACTTGAAACTTGGCCGGCTCGACTTATTGGCGCAGAACATCGGCGCTGCGAGTGCACCGACCTGGAGGGTGCGGCGCTTCGACATCATGAACGCGGACATGAAATTTTCCGCGACCGGCGAATGGGCGCCCGCAGCGAGCGCCGCAGCGCGGCTGACGAAGATGAGCTTCAAGCTGGATGCGCGCGACGCAGGCGCAACGCTGGGTCGCCTTGGGTTTGCCGGGGCGATGGCGGCCGGTCAAGGTGCGCTCGAGGGCGATGTCGAGTGGCTCGGGTCGCCGCTCGATATCGATTACGCAACACTGTCCGGCAAGCTCGCGCTGAGCCTCGATAGCGGGCGGTTTCTAAAGGTCGATACCGGCAACGCTGCGCGTTTGCTGAGCCTGCTGTCGCTGCAGTCGTTATCGCGCACGCTGCTGTTCGACGGCGGGCGACAGTTTTCGGAAGGCTTCGCGTACAACTCGATACGCGCCGACGCCACCGTGACGCAGGGCGTGATGTCTACCAGCAACTTTCGAATGGCAGGGGCCAGCGCTTCGGCGCTGATGTCAGGCACCATTAACCTGCGCAACGAAACGCAGCAGCTGCATCTGGTCGTGCTGCCGGAGATCGACGCAAGCACGGCGGCGCTCGCACTCGGGGTGGCGAACCCTATTCTCGGCCTCGGTGCGTTTCTCGCACAATATGTGCTGCGCAATCCGCTGTCGAAAGCGTTTGCGCTCGAATACGACATTGCAGGGACCTGGACCGATCCGGCAATCACCCGCCGCGGTCGCGTAGCCGCTGCCGACGCGGAGGCAACCAAATGAAAACGACGGTACGTGTCGCCGGTGTGCAAATGGTTTCGACGACCGAGGTGGAACAAAACCTGCGTGCCGCTGCGGCGTTGATTGCTCAGGCCGCCGACGGTGGCGCACAAGTGGTCGCACTGCCCGAATACTTCTGCCTGATGGGCCAGCGTGATACCGATAAGGTCGCGCTGCGCGAAAGCGACGGCCACGGACCAATTCAGGATTTTCTTGCCACCCAGGCGCGCCAACACCGCGTGTGTCTGGTGGGAGGAACGCTACCGCTGGTCGCGCCGGAGAACGATCGCGTTCTGAACAGTCTGCTGGTGTATGGCCCCACGGGTGAGCGCGTCGCGCGCTACGACAAGATTCATTTGTTCCGTTTCAACAGGGGAAAGGAGAACTACGATGAATCGATCACGATCGCGCCCGGCAGCGAAGTGGCAAGCTTTAAGCTGGCGACAGAAGACGGACTCCGGTTGCGGGTTGGACTTTCCATCTGCTACGACCTGCGCTTCCCTGAGTTGTACCGCGCGCTGCCTCAGCCTGACCTAATCCTCGTGCCGTCGGCGTTTACCGCGACCACCGGCCGCGCGCACTGGGAAGTGTTGCTGCGCGCGCGAGCCATCGAAAATCTGGCCTACGTGCTGGCGCCGGCGCAGGGCGGACGGCATCAAAACGGCCGCGCCACGTACGGCCACACGATGCTGATCGACCCGTGGGGCTCGGTGGTGGCAGAGCGCGCCGAAGGCGAAGGGGTTGTGTTCGGCGATATTGACCCACAATTGATCGCCGATTCACGGGCTTCTCTGCCTGCGCTGGAGCACCGGGTATTGAACTGAGGCCCGTACAATTCGTAATTTCCCGGCAGCAACACCCCTGCAACACCGCACCGCTTAATGAAACCTTCCGATCCCGCTCTTGCCCGTTTGGCGACCGCCAAACAGTTGCTGCTCGACCCCTTCGGGCTGGACGAAGCGCAGCTGCAACGCGTGCTGGCGACGATTTTCGAGCACCGCACGGACTATGCCGATCTGTATTTTCAGTATGCGCGAAGCGAGACGTTTTCGCTGGAAGAAGGAATCGTCAAGAGCGGCAGCTTCGATATCGAGCAGGGCGTCGGCGTGCGCGCGATCGTCGGCGATAAAACCGCGTTTGCTTATTCGGACGACATCTCCCTTGACGCGCTGACCGAAGCGGCGATTTCGGCGCGCTCGATCGCGCGTCACGGTGCCGGCAAGGTGAAGGTAGCGCCGAAGGTTGCCGTGCGCTCGCAGTCGGCGCGCTACGCCGATGGCGACCCCGTTGCATCGCTCGACGCAGCAGCCAAAGTGAGAATGCTCGAGAAAATTGAGCAACTGGCGCGCGCACGCGATCCACGCGTCAAGCAGGTGATGGCCAGCGTCGGTGCGGACTACGACGTGATCCTGGTGGCGCGCAGCGACGGCGTGATGGCAGCGGACGTGCGGCCGTTAGTGCGCCTGTCGGTCAACGTGATCGTCGAGCACGATGGCAAGCGCGAGCAGGGACACTACGGCGGCGGCGGCAGGCACGACCTGTCGTACTTCAACGAAGAGCGGCTTGCCGATTATGCAAATCAGGCGGTCGATCAGGCGCTGATCAATCTGGTTGCTGACCCGGCGCCGGCCGGCATCATGCCGGTGGTGCTCGGCCCCGGCTGGCCGGGAATCCTGTTACACGAGGCCGTCGGCCATGGTCTGGAAGGCGACTTCAATCGCAAAGGCTCGAGCGCATTCGCTGGCAAGGTCGGGCAGCGGGTTGCGTCGAAGGGCGTCACGGTGGTCGACGACGGCACCATCGCGAATCGTCGGGGCTCACTGAGTGTGGACGATGAGGGCAATCCGACACAGCGCACCGTCATGATCGAGGACGGAATCCTGCGTGGTTACATCCAGGACTCGCTTAACGCACGGTTAATGAACGTCCCGCTGACCGGCAACGGCCGGCGCGAATCGTTTGCGCATCTGCCGATGCCGCGCATGACCAACACCTACATGCTTGCGGGCGACAAAGACCCGGACGAGATCGTACGCTCGGTCAGCAAAGGCATTTACGCCACCAACTTCGGCGGTGGTCAGGTCGACATTACGAACGGCAAGTTTGTGTTCAGCATGGCCGAGGCGTACATGATTGAAAACGGCAAAGTGACGCGACCCATCAAGGGTGCAACGCTGATCGGCAATGGACCTGATGCGCTGACGCAAGTCACGATGATCGGCAACGACATGAGCCTCGATCCGGGAATTGGTACCTGTGGCAAAGACGGGCAGAGCGTGCCCGTAGGTGTCGGACAACCTACGTTGCGCATTGAAGGGCTGACGATCGGCGGCACCGCATAAACAGCGCGTGCGGCGCGATGCGTCTTGATTTGGTTTATTGCTTCGGACATCGGCACACATCGGTGCCGTTGTCGAAGACCACGCGCCATACGCCCGGCGCTTCGAGCCGCCAGGTCGAGTGGAACCTGGCGAACACAACTCCGTCAGGACTCGACACCGGGCCCATCGAATAGGCGAGCGTGCCCGACGGCAACACTTCCACCAGATCCGGCTTCCACGAAAACGGCGCGCGTGGAGCGTCATAGAACTTTTTCCAGTCTGCCGCGATGGCCGCTTTGCCCCGGACCGGCTTGCCGCCGCTGATGAACACAGCCTCTTCAGAAATGAAGCTCGAAAACGCTGCGTGGTCCCGATCGGCCATTGTCTTTGCGAACGCCACCTCCGCGGCGGCAACTTGCGCTTTCAAGTGCCCGAGGTCTGGTTGGCCTGCGCCAATTGCACAAGCGCTAAGAAGGGTTAAAGAAGCGCACAGCGGTAACAGGCAGCGACTCATTTTTAGCCTCGATTGACGGACGAAGCGGTCGATCGACACTCTCCAGTTTTCATTCACTTTGCCCGATCGGCGGAGCCTCGCAGATAATCAACAGATCAAACGGCGCGCCCAGACTAAAACCGCTTTGCATCTACCGTCAACGTCGCCCGCATGAAACTGCTGCCTCCGATCGTCTGGCTGGTGCGCCTGCTGGTCGGCGCTTATCCACGCTGGGTCGGCTCGGCGCCAACCGCTACGCAGCGCGTTTACTTCGCCAACCACACGAGTCACATGGACACAATCGTGCTGTGGGCTGCGCTGCCAGGCGCCTTGCGGGCGAACACACGGCCGGTCGCGGCGCGCGACTATTGGGACAAGCCCGGCATTCGCGGAACGATCGCCAAGGAAGAGCTGAACGTCGTGATGATCGATCGCAGCCGCGCCGACCCGGAC
>DATLMT010000161.1:0-8288 GCA_035537135.1 Burkholderiaceae bacterium
GGCGGATCGAACGCGGTCAACAACGCACTGCTGCAGGCGATCACCACCGTCAATACGGCCGGCGCGTTGTTCGATCGGCAAGCCTGGGGTGGTCTCGTCACCCCGGTCGGCGGTTTTTTCCTCGGCCGCCAATACACGCCCGCGTATGAGATTTTGAACAAGTTCAATGTGGTGGGGGACCAGACCGCGTTGCAGTTCGGCCAGGGCTTCACCAACCCCGCGATTCGCGCCAACAATTCGGTGCAGTACCGGATCGAATTGCAGGGCTTCATCGTGTCGCTGATGTACGGCTTCGGCGGCTCCGAAGTGCTGCGCAACGAGCGCGCGACAGGCCCGCAGAACGGCGACGATTTTTTCGGCGGCAACGTCCAGTACGTCGCCACCAACTGGGGCGTGGGCGCCGGATACAACCGCAATAACGTCGTCCCGTTTAATACCGGCACCAATCCGCAAAAGCGCACCGGCATGAAAATGTTCAACGTGGGCGGCTACGTAGGCTTCGGCCCGATCCGTCTATACGCGCAGTTTGTGGACCGGGAAAACGAAAATCCGCTGCTGCGTCCGGAAGACATTCAGAACATCGTCGTATCCACCGGAGGCAGTCTGGCCGCGATCAATGCGATTCTGGGGGGGTTGCAGATCAACAGCTTCGACTTCGACACAATGCGCGGCCTGGCCGGCCCGACGGACTCCAAGGCTTACCACGGCGGTATTTCTTATCGGTTCGGCAATAACACGCTGTACGGCGTTTATAACTACGGCAAAGACAACGGCCGCTCGCCTTGGGCAACTCAGGACGCCAAGGCGCAGCATTACGGCGTTGCCTACTTCTATGAATTTTCCCGTCGTACGCAGTTGTACGCGGTCGCAGCGTTCGTCAATAACAGCGATCAGTCGCGGCTGAGTCTGTCTTCAGCGGGGTACACCACCGGGTATACGACCTCCGCGGGCGAAGATGCTCGGGCGCTTCAACTCGGGCTTCGGCATAACTTCTAGGTTCAGGGGGAGCCCGGTCCGCTTTGCGGACCGGCAACGAAGACTGTTTCACCACCATCGCGCTTTGTTTCCTTGTTGTCTCACTGCAACACGCACCACACTAATTCAGTCCTTTTCACCTAGTTTCTTTGCCTTGTCATGGCTCGTCTGAAAGAATCTGTTCCAACTTCCTCCGGGGAGTGATTCATTCGCGTGGCGGCTTCGTGCGGGGCCGTGGCGTAAAAAGAATTCCCATCACCAGCTAGGAGAGCTTCACATGAAAAAGAATCTGATGGCACTGGCAGTATTCAGTGCTTTCTCAGGCGCTGCGCTCGCACAGTCGAACGTAACGCTTTACGGCATCGTCGATGTCAACTATCAATACAACGATCCGAGCTCGAGCGCGATATCGTCGACGCGCGGGATCAACTCCGGCCACCAGTCGGGCTCGCGCTGGGGCGTACGCGGTTCAGAAGCGATTTCCCCGAATCTGAATGCAGTGTTCACGCTGGAAGGCGGTTTCAACGTCGACACCGGCACGCTCGGGCAAAGCACCGCGGCGTGTACCGGGGCGCCAGTAACGGCACCTTGCGCCGGCGCGGTTCAGAGCCGTCTGTTCGGTCGCCAGGTATGGGGCGGTCTGTCGGGCGGATGGGGCACACTGGTCGCAGGCCGGGTTGCCACGTTCTCCTCGGGCACCGGCTCATTCGATATGTATGGCAACACCGATCCGTTCCTGACAGGGTTTGGTGATTCAGCGCTTCCGTTCTCTTCGGCGCGAGCGCTGCGCTTGGATAATTCAGTGCTTTATCAGTCGCCCACCTTCGGCGGCTTCAAGTTCGGCATCGGCCATTCATTTAACGCCAGTGGCGCTGAAATCGCGGGTAGCGGCAACAACGTCGATGTCACATTCACCGGCGCGTCGTTCGCGACGGGCCCGTTCTTCGCCGCGTTAACCTGGGATCGGATCGATGTCCCCGGTGCTCCGGACAATCAGACCAATCTGCAGGCGGGTCTGACGTTTGATCTGAAATTCCTGAAGCTTCACGCCGGTTACGCGAAGGAAGATAACCAGCGCGTATTCAACGTCGCTGGTATCACGACTGGCGCGGATGCCGATGCGTGGATGGGCGGCATTACGATTCCGCTGCTAGGCGGCAATATTCTTGCCTCCTACACGCGCTACGATGGTGACCGTGTCGCGCTGACGCCGACGACGTTTGACGAACGCGACTTCAAGAACATTGCCGTTGGTTTCACCTACCCGCTTTCGCGTCGTACGAACGTTTACGCGACGTGGAATAGAGTTGACGGCGACCACACCATTAACAACAGCGCCACACTGGACCGCAAGCAGTACACCGCCGGTATCCGTCACCTGTTCTAAGCTTTAACAGCATTCTTACGATTAAGGCCACTTTCGAGTGGCCTTTTTTTATGGATGCGGCGATGGCACAGTTAGCGCTGCCTGTACCGCAGGCATGGCTTTCAGCGCCGCGGCGCGATCAATCGACTCGACCCTGAGCCGCCGCGCGATGACATCCTCGCCGCGATGCGCCTGCTCATGCCGCGCGGCCAGCCGAACGTAGCTCGCTATGTCGGCGCCACCACCTGCGAGTACCGAAGCTTCCGCCGCGCTGCACGCGGCTTCGACGGATTCATCGACGTCGAGCGTGATGCCGGCAGTCGTGCACAGCCTCGCGTCGAGTAATCCGGCGGTCGCAGCTTGATTGAGCGCATCGAGCGCCATCTTGCGATACGTCGTCCACTTGCCGCCGATCACGGTGATCAGGTTCTGGCGCTCGATCACGATTGCGTGTTCGCGCGAAATGGTCTTGGTTGCGTGAGCGGCGCGCGGCGAGAACAGTGGGCGCAGCCCCGCAAAAGTCGCCAGCACGTCACCTGCAGACGGAGCCGCCTGCAGGTAGCTGCGAGCTGTGGCGAGTATGAAGTCGATTTCGGCCTCGGACGCCTCCGGGGTCCAGGTGGGCCCATTAGCGGCAACGTCGGTCGTGCCGATCATCAATCGCTCACGCCACGGAATTGCGAACAGCACACGCCCGTCGGTGGTTCGCGGAATCATCATTCCGGCAGCGCCCGGTAAAAATGAACTGGGCACAACGATGTGAGAGCCGCGGCTGACCACAGTCAACGGTGCCGCAGTGGCATCTAGTTGCCGGCGCACCTGATCCGCCCACACGCCGGTGGTGTTGAATACAACCTTCGCGCGCAACTCGAAGCGCTCCGCCGATAGAACGTCGTGTGCAACGATCGCCCCGACGCGGCCACCTGCGATGTCGATTCGCTCGGCCTCGACGTAATTGACTGCAACCGCGCCCGTGCGAACCGCGGTGCGCATCAAAGCGATCGCGAGACGCGCGTCGTCGAACTGCGCGTCCCAATACTCAACTCCACCGAGCAGCCCATGAGTCTTCACGCCGGGCAACCGCGCAATTGTCTCGGCGCGCGATAACCAGTGCGTGTCGCCAATGCCCTGCCTGCCGGCAAGTGCATCGTAAATGCCAAGGCCGACGCGCATAAATTCGCGCTCTAATAGCCGATAGCATGGGACGATGAATTTAAGCGGCCGCACGAGCCGCGGCGCATTCGCCAATAGCAACGCCCTCTCCGACAACGCCTCGCGCACCAACTTGACGTTGCCCTGCGCGAGGTAGCGCACGCCGCCATGAATCAACTTAGTGCTGCGGCTCGACGTCCCGCTCGCAAAATCGCGTGCTTCGATCAGCGCAGTGCGAAAGCCCCGCGCCGACGCATCGAGTGCGATCCCGAGTCCGGTTGCTCCGCCGCCGATAATGACGACATCCCACTCTCTTCGCTCTCGCAATTGCGCAAGCAATCGCTCGCGATCGATGACCTCCGGAACGGTCATGCGACCCAGTGCTGCGAGCGCTCGACCGCTTTGTGCCAATTCGCAATCAACTCGTCGCGCTGCGATGCCTGCATCGCAGGCTCGAAGCGGCGTTCGGCACGCCAAAGCGCCGAGATTTCATCGAGTCCACTCCAGAAGCCGGTTGCCAGTCCGGCGAGGTAAGCGGCACCGAGCGCCGTCGTCTCGGTCACCTCCGGACGCACGACGGGCACGCCGGTGACATCCGCGTGAAACTGCAGCAGCAAGTCGTTCTTTACCGCACCGCCATCGACTCTGACTTCGGTCAATGGCTGATGAGCATCGCGCTGCATCGCTGCCAGGACATCGGCCGACTGAAACGCGATGGATTGCAGCGCTGCGCGTGCGATATGCGCCTTCGATGTTCCGCGCGTCAGTCCAACGATCGCGCCGCGCGCATCCGGGTCCCAATACGGCGCGCCGAGCCCAACAAAGGCGGGGACGAGAAAAACGCCTCCGTGATCATCGACCTGCCGTGCGAGCGTTTCCACGTCGTCTGAGCGCGTGAACAGCCCGAGCCCATCGCGCAGCCACTGCACCACCGCGCCGGCGACGAAGACGCTGCCTTCCAGCATGTACGCAATGCTTGTCGGATTGGACAACTTCCAACCCGCGGTCGCCAACAATCGATTGTCCGACGCCTGCAGCCGTGTGCCGACATTCATCAGCATGAACGCGCCAGTGCCGATGGTGTTTTTCGCCATGCCAACACCCACGCACGCCTGGCCGAACGTTGCGGCCTGCTGATCGCCCGCGTTGCCGCCGATGACGATCGGGTCACCGAACAGCTCGGGCACCGTAGTACCGACGACCTCGCTCGACGCGGTCACGCGCGGCAGGACAGCGCGCGGGACGTTGAACAGCTCGAGCAAATCGTCGCTCCAGGCTAAGGCAGCAAGATCGAGCAACAGCGTGCGCGAGGCGTTGCTCACGTCGGTGACGTGCTGCGCGCCGCCGGTCAGATTCCATATCAGCCAGGTATCAATCGTGCCGAACGCCAACTCACCACGTGAGGCGCGCGCACGCGCACCCGGCACGTGATCAAGCAGCCATTCAATCTTGGTCGCAGAAAAGTAAGGATCGAGCAGCAGGCCGGTCTTTCGCGTGACAAGCGACTCGACGCCGTTATCACGCAAGGCCTGGCAGCGCTCTGCCGTCCGGCGGTCCTGCCAGACGATTGCGTTGGCAATTGGAGCACCACTGTTACGATCCCAGATGACGGTGGTTTCGCGCTGATTGGTGACACCGATCCCGGCCACATCGCTCGCGTGCGCTCCCGCCTGACGCAAAGCCGACTGCGCGCACTGCAGCTGGGTCGACCAGATTTCAGCAGCGTCGTGCTCAACCCAGCCCGGCTGCGGAAAAATCTGCCGGAACTCTTGCTGCGCGGTCGCAATGATCCGCCCACGGCGATCGAACACGATCGCGCGCGAACTTGTAGTTCCCTGATCGAGTGCCAATACGAACTGAGCCATGCTGCGGCCAGCATAGACGAACGTTCGGAGCGAAGGCAGACTTCGCTTACAACCTAGGGAGCGACGATGCAACGTTTTTCGATGTGGAGATTACTGGTGGCGGCGACGTTGGCACTGTGTTCGGTAGCGGCGTACGCGCAAAGTTGGCCGTCGCGACCGGTACGCATCATCGTGCCGTTTCCGCCAGGAGGGACGACCGATATCGTTGCGCGCTCGCTCGGTGCAGAGCTGCAGAAAATGTGGCAGCAGCCTGTGGTAGTCGAGAATCGCGCGGGGGCTGGCGGTAACGTCGGCGCAGAAGCCGTGGCGAAGAGTCCGAACGACGGCTATACGCTGTTAATGGGCACCGTTGGCACGCACGCGATTAACGCAGCGCTGTTTGCGCAGAGCGGAAATAAGATGCCGTTTGATGCGGTCAAGGACTTTGTGCCGATCACATTGGCAGCGGGTGTCCCGAACGTGATGGTCATCAACTCCAAAGTCCCGGTCAATACTGTCAATGAATTCATCGCGTACGCCAAAGCGCGGCCGGGGCAGCTAAACATGGCATCCAGCGGCAACGGCACATCGATCCATCTCACCGGCGAACTGTTCAAGACGATGACTGGAACGTTCATGGTGCACTTGCCATACCGTGGCTCATCGCCCGCGCTTACCGATCTGCTCGCCGGCAACACTAACGTGATGTTCGACAACCTGCCCTCTGCGCTGCCGCACATTAAAAGCGGCCGCTTAAAGGCGCTCGCAGTCACCTCGCTCGTGCGCTCGCCCGCGTTGCCCGACATTCCGACGATGGAAGAAGCCGCCAACTTGAAAGGCTTCGACGCTAGCTCCTGGTTCGGCCTGTTTGCGCCGGCCGGCACTTCACGCGCGATCGTCGACAAAATTCAAGCCGATGTGTCCAAAGCACTCGCAGTTCCCGAGGTGCGCGAGCGTTTCGTTGCGCAGGGTGCACAGCCCGGCGGCTCGACGCCCGATCAATTCGCCGCTTTCATCCGCGCCGAAACCGACAAGTGGGCGAAGGTTGTCAAGATTTCGAACGCAAAGGTCGACTAGCAGATTGTTCTCGCTGTCCCGATGAGGGTCGCCGATACTTTCGCACGCGACCACCTGCCGCCGCGAAGCGAGTGGCCCGAGTGTGTATTCGATCCCGAGTACCGGTACCCGCAGCAAATCAATTGCGTAACCGAGCTGCTCGATCGACAGGTCGACGCCGGGCACGGTGCGCGCCGTGCAATTACGGCCCTGATCGGTGGGCGCGCGGTGTCGTGCAGCTATGCGCAGCTGCAGGCGCAGGTCAACCGCATCGCGCGTGTGCTGACTGAAGACCTGAAACTCGTCTCAGGCAATCGCGTACTGCTCCGCGCACCAAATACGCCGATGCTCGCAGCGTGCTGGCTCGCAGTTGTCAAGGCTGGACTGATCGCGGTCGGCTCGATGCCATTGTTGCGATCACGCGAGCTGAAACAGATGATCGACAAGGCAAAAATTGGCGCAGCGCTGTGCGATGTGCGGCTGAAGGAAGAGCTTGCAACGGTGTTAGACGTCGCCAGCGAGCACCACGCGCCCGATCTTAAGACGGTCGTTTATTTCAACGACACGGCCGCCGATTCGCTGGAAGCGCGCGTTGCCCGCAAACCGATTGATTTCACTGCGCACGCAAGTCATCGCGACGATGTGTGCCTCATCGCGTTTACATCCGGTACCACGGGGCAGCCCAAAGGCACGGTGCATTTTCATCGCGACATTCTGGTGATGGCCGACGCGTTCACGACGCACGTGCTAAAGCCGACGTCCGACGACGTTTTTTGTGGCACGCCGCCGCTGGCGTTCACCTTCGGCCTCGGCGGACTGCTCGCGATGCCGCTGCGCTTCGGCGCATCAACGTTGCTGATCGAAAAACCCACGCCTGAAACGCTGCTCGCAGCGATCGAGTCGACGCGCGCGACGGTTTGCTTTACAGCACCGACGATGTACCGACAGATGGCGCTGCTCCTGGCGGATGCAGCGCGCACTTTTGACATCAGTAGCCTCCGCAAGACGGTGTCCGCCGGCGAAATGCTGCCCGATGCGACGCGCCGCTTATGGAAACAGACGACCGGCATCGAGATGATCGATGGCATCGGTGCGACGGAAATGATCCATATTTTTATCGCGGCAGCGGGCTCCGACGTTCGGGCCGGCGCGATCGGTAAAGCCGTGTCCGGCTATCGCGCGATCGTCGTCAATGACGCGATGGACGAATTGCCGCGCGGCACGGCGGGCAAGCTCGCCGTGAAAGGACCGACCGGATGCCGCTATCTGGACGACGATCGCCAGCGCAGCTACGTGCGCGATGGCTGGAACCTGACCGGGGACACCTTCGTGCACGACGACGAGGGCTATTTTCGCTATCAGGCCAGGTCAGACGCGATGATTGTCACGTCGGGCTACAACGTGGCCGGTCCGGAAGTCGAAGGCGCGCTGTTGCTGCATCCCGCTGTCGCGGAGTGCGGAGTGATCGGCGTGGCCGACCAGGAGCGCGGCCAGCGTGTCGTCGCCGATGTGGTGCTGAAGGCCGGGCACGTCGGCAGCGACGACCTGTGCGCAGAGCTACAAGCCTTCGTCAAACGGACGATTGCGCCGTACAAGTATCCGCGCACGATCGAGTTTGTTAACTCGCTGCCGCGCACTGAAACCGGCAAGCTGCAGCACTTCCGCTTACGCGACCTCGCCCGCACTTGACGGCCAATACGGCATCGCCGTCAAGCAGAGCTATTGCTTGCCAGGTTTTCTCGGCACTCATGGCGATCCTTCGGATACGCAGTCCGATACGTTCCTCGCGCTGATTGGTGCGGCGGTGGCGTTGATCGCGTTATCCCCGGTACACGATCGGCAACTTGAGGCGTTTAATCCAGCGACGGGCTGTTGAATAGTCGGCAGCGTGCATG
>DATLMT010000162.1:0-6139 GCA_035537135.1 Burkholderiaceae bacterium
CTGGCGCAGCGCGTGGTCGATCAGCTGATCGCCTACTGCGCGAACGGCTCAACACGAATAAATTTTCCGCTCGCAATTGACGGAACTGATTTTCAACGCCGCGTGTGGGATCTGATTACATGCATTCCGCCGGGCTCTACCGCAACCTACGGGGAGCTCGCACGTCAGCTAAATAGCGAGGCCCGCGCTGTTGGTCAGGCATGTGGAGATAATCGGCTACCGCTGGCGATTCCTTGTCATCGCGTGGTTGCGGCGTCGGGCATCGGCGGGTTTGCGCACCATCGAGGCGGCGCGTACGAACGAATTAAGCGTTGGCTGCTGGTGCACGAAGCGGGCAATGAATTGCGCTTGACGTGACTGCCAGTTTGCGTCGCGCATTCCATTAAGGCACGTAGATGCCGCGGCGCGCATCCACGCAAGCGGTCGTTAGGGAATTGCCTGCCACCGCGGACTCGTTAATAGACACATTTGCCGACGCCGTGTGGCTCGAAGACGGACTCTCGGCCAACACACTTGCCGCTTATCGACGTGACCTCTGCGGCCTGTCGAACTGGCTTGGCGCAAATGGCGCAACATTGGGGTCGGCGCAGGAAGAAGACCTGAAGCAGTACTTTGCCGACAAGCACGCGACAACCCTGGCTTCGACTGCCAATCGCCGACTCGCGGTTCTGCGAAGGTTTTATCGATGGGCGATGCGAGATGGTCGGGTCACGGAAGATCCGACGCTGCGCCTGAAGAGCGCGATAAAACCGGCACGATTTCCAAAATCATTGTCCGAAGATCAAGTCGAGACACTGCTACGCGCGCCTGACGCAGACACTCCGCTAGGACTGCGCGACCGCGCGATGCTGGAGCTGTTGTATGCCACCGGCCTGCGTGTCTCGGAGCTGGTCGGTCTGACGGTTTCGCAGCTGTCGCTGAATGAGGGGTTGGTGCGTGTAATCGGTAAGGGAGGAAAAGAGCGCATTGTTCCGCTTGGCGCGGAAGCACGCACTTGGATCGAGCGCTACTTGAAGGAGGCGCGCGGAGCGATTCTCGGGCGACGCGTAGCGGACGCACTGTTCGTCACGCAGCGCGGGCAGTCGATGAGCCGTCAGATGTTCTGGGTACTGATCAAACGCTATACGGCGCGTGCCGCGATCGACGCACCGCTTTCGCCGCACGGTCTGCGGCACGCGTTCGCTACGCATTTGCTGAATCACGGCGCTGATTTGCGCGTCGTGCAGCTACTGCTCGGCCATGCCGATATTTCGACCACGCAGATTTATACGCACGTCGCGCGTGCCAGGTTAAAGGCGCTGCACGCGCAGCACCATCCGCGCGGCTAGACTGTTTTGATGCAGTGGTTCAACCTGTTTTTGGCTACCGGTGGCGCGTATCTGATCGGATCAGTACCGTTCGCGGTCATCGTCAGCCGCGCGATGGGCTTGGCCGATCCGCGCACGTATGGGTCGGGCAACCCAGGCGCAACGAATGTGTTGCGCTCGGGCAGCAAGTGGGCCGCTGCGCTGACGCTGCTGGGCGATGGCCTCAAAGGGTGGCTTGCGGTTTGGCTCGTGCTGCGCTTCGGTTCGCAACAAGGCGTCGGTGACGCCGGCGTTGCACTGGCGGCAGTCGCTGTGGTGCTCGGCCATCTGTATCCGATTTTCTTGCGCTTTCGCGGCGGCAAGGGCGTCGCGACCGCCGCCGGTGTCGTCATCGCGCTTAATCCGTGGCTCGCGCTTGCGACGGCGATTACTTGGATCATTGTTGCGGTCTTCTTTCGCTATTCATCGCTGGCTTCTATTGCTGCCGCGTTCTTCGCGCCTTTTTACTCCGCATTCGGATGGGGCTTCGATGCCCGTTTTGTCGCGCTCACGATCATTGCCGGCACGCTGGTGTATCGACATAAGGTGAACATCAAGCACTTGCTGGCGGGGACCGAGCGCCGCATCGGCACACGCCAGGCCATACCTGCGAAGAGGCGCTAGCGCGTTGCTTCTGCGATCGACCAACGCGGGTGCACTGAAAATCCGAGTTCGGGCGTCGCACTGGAATTTTTGCGAACTCGCCGCAGCTTCGCCAATCCTGCTAACGCAATCATCGCGCCGTTGTCGGTGCACAAATCGAGCGGCGGAAAAAACACCTGGCCGCCGCGAGCGGACATGCGCAGCTGCAAACGTTCTCGCAGCTGCGCGTTGGCGCCCACTCCTCCGGCGACCACCAGGGTGTTCAAGCCGGTTTGATCGAGTGCGCGCATCGTCTTGGCGGCCAGCACGTCGACGATTGCCTCGACGAACCCGCGCGCGATATCGGCACGCTCTTGGTCGCATACACCTGTGCCCGCGCGCCGCACCGTCGTCAGAACTGCCGTCTTCAGCCCGCTGAAGCTGAAGTTCATATCGTCGCTGTCGAGCATTGGCCGCGGCAGCTTGATCGCACCGGGATTGCCGAATTCGGCGAGGCGAGACACGGCGGGGCCGCCCGGATATCCGAGGCCCAGCACTTGGGCGGTTTTGTCGAAGGCTTCGCCGGCCGCGTCATCGAGCGTTTCGCCCAGCAGGCGATAGCGGCCCCAGCCGCCGACATGCAGCAGCTGTGTGTGGCCACCGGAGACGAGCAAGGCGACGAATGGAAATTGCGGCGCCGGACTCGACAGTAAAGGCGACAATAGGTGACCTTCCATGTGATGCACCGGATAGACCGGCCGCTGCAGTGCGTATCCCAGCGCATGTCCGATACTGCTGCCGACCAGCAGGGCACCGGCCAATCCGGGGCCGGCGGTGACCGCGATAGCGTCGATTTGCACGATATCCCGCTGGCCCGCCTCGAGGACGTGGTCGAGCAGCGGGAGAACGCGCCGTATGTGGTCGCGCGACGCCAGTTCAGGCACCACGCCCCCGTAAGCCACATGCATGTCGACCTGCGAGTGCAGACGCTGGGCAAGCAAGCCATGCTCGCTGTCGAGCAAGGCAAGTCCTGTCTCGTCGCACGACGTTTCAATTCCCAAAATCAGCATGCTTGCAGTGTAAGGAGGGCGAGAAGCGGTTGTTGCCGTCCACGCTGTCGGCTAGAATCGAAAGTTGCCCGGAGCCCTAGCGCTCCTGACCTCCAAGGATTTGGACTCAATGCCTACCATTCGCCTTAAAGAAAACGAGCCATTTGAAGTGGCTTTGCGTCGCTTCAAGCGCACGATTGAAAAAAGCGGCTTGTTGACCGAGTTGCGGGCGCGGGAGTTTTACGAGAAACCAACGGCAGAACGCAAGCGCAAGCGCTCAGCCGCTATTAAGCGTCACTTCAAGCGTCTGCGCGGGCAGATGCTACCGAAGAAGCTTTATTAGTACTGATCGGCAACTGCACCAGCGCGCCACGGCGCGCTTTTCTTTTTTTGCGGAGGCTCCGTGTTGGCGGCGCTAAAAGAACGCATTACCGAAGACATGAAAAGTGCCATGCGCGCCAAGCAAAGTGAGCGGCTGGGTGCCATTCGCCTGTTGCTCGCGGCCATCAAGCAAAAGGAAGTCGACGAGCGGATCATCGTTGATGACACCGCGGTGCTTGGTATTGTCGAAAAATTGATTAAGCAGCGTAACGATTCGATTGCGCAATTCGAGAAAGCCGGCCGCACCGATTTAGCGGCAAAAGAAAAAGACGAGCTCGAGTTGTTGAGGGGCTACCTACCGCAGCAGATGTCCGACGCCGAGCTGGCGACAGCGATCGATGCCGCGATTGCCGAATCCGGCGCGAGCGGACCGCAGGCGATGGGTAAAGCGATGGCGGTGTTAAAGCCGCGTATCGCTGGCCGCGCCGACATGGGCAAAGCTTCGGCGCTGGTCAAACAGCGGCTGACATGATCTCTTAGGCATAGCGGCAGACTCGAAAAGGCCCTCGCCGGCGCGCCGCGATGCGTACACTTTCGCGCAATGACTTGCGACCTCACGAAATGATGCGGCACGGCTTCGCGGGATGATTCCGCAAGGTTTCATCCAGGACCTGCTGGCGCGCGTCGATATCGTCGACGTCGTCGGCCGCTACGTTCAGCTGAAAAAGGGCGGGCAGAACTACCTCGGCCTGTGCCCGTTTCATTCCGAGAAATCGCCGTCGTTCACGGTGAGTCCATCGAAGCAGTTTTTTCACTGCTTCGGTTGCGGCGCGCACGGCAGTGCCATCGGCTTCGTGATGGAGCATCGTGGGGAAAGTTACGTCGATGCGATTCGCGATCTGGCACAAACCGTGGGCATGCAAGTTCCAGTCACAGAGCGTGCCGCGGAGTCTCATTCGAAGACGCGGGAGCTGGCCGATGTTCTGTCGCGCGCGAGTGACTTTTATCGCGTGCAGTTAAAGGACAGCGTCACTGCGATCGAGTATTTGAAGCGTCGTGGCATCACCGGCCAGACCGCTGCCCGCTTTGCACTGGGTTACGCGCCCGACGCCTGGCAACCGCTACGGGCTGCGTTCGCCAACTACGACGATCCGCGGTTGGTTGAGTCGGGGCTGGTAATTGCCGACGAAGGGAAGCGCTACGACCGGTTCCGTGGCCGCGTGATGTTTCCGATCCGGAGCGCGCGCGGCCAGGTGATCGGTTTCGGCGCGCGCGTGATCGATGCCGGCGAGCCCAAGTATCTGAACTCACCAGAGACGCTGCTCTTTCGCAAGGGCCACGAACTGTACGGGCTGCACGAAGCGCGAGACGCGATCCGTAGGACTGGGCGCGCGATCGTGGCCGAGGGATATATGGACGTGATCCGCCTCGCGCAGGCCGGCTTCGACGAGTCGGTTGCCGCTCTAGGCACGGCTGTGACAAGTGCGCACGTCAGCGCGCTGTTCAAGGCCGCGGATCACGTCATTTTCGCTTTCGACGGCGATGCCGCAGGCCGCAAGGCCGCCCGCCGTGCGCTTGAAGCGGCACTGCCCGTAATCGCTGATACCAAACGTGCCAGCTTTGTGTCGCTGCCGGAAGGCCAGGATCCGGACAGTGTGATTGCCGATAGGGGCGCTGCGGGGTTCGAGTCCGCGCTCAACGAAGCGCTGCCGCTCTCCGAGTTTTTCATCAGGGCGCTGACCGGACTGTCGGACCGTCGCAGCGCGAGCGCGGAGGACCGTGCAGCTTGGCTTGGCGCAGGCAAGCCGCTGCTGTTGTCAATGGTGCCAGGTGCGATGCGACTGCAACTGGTGCGCGAGCTCGCAGAGGCCGCGCGCACACCGCTTGACGCCGTTGAAGCGCTTTATGGACTGCGCAAAGCGCCGCCGCGACGCACCGGGGTCGAGCGTCATACGCCCAGGATGGAGGTCGGCGATCTGAAGTTGGGCATCCTGCAACAGCTGCTGGCGCACCCAATGCTGGCCCGCGAGTTCAATCAGGAGGTCATCGACGAGCACTTGCACGGAGGCGATCGGATCGACCGCCAGATCACTGAAGTATGGCGCGCGTCGACCGCCACGACCGCATCAGAGGCGGCGGTGCTTAGCCACGGGGGCTTGCTCGAAATGCTGGCCGAGAGCGAATACGACGAGGAGTACCGTGCGCTTGCAGCCCAGGAAATGGAGATCGAAACCGGTGTCGAGGTCGCCCGCTGCATTGTCTCGGACGCGTTTTCCAAATTGAAGTTACGCCGGTTCGAACGGGAGCGTAGCGAACGGCTGGCCGATTACGAGCGCGACCCGTCACCGCAGCGACTCGACGCTTACCGCGCGGCCGATCAGGCGTACACCCGGGCACGGGAGCCGACCGAGCAAACCACGGCCGCTGGATAACGCAAGCAACTTGCAACTCCGTTTGAACTTTTTGCCGTAAAAGCTGCCGAATTGTGCTAGATTCAACGGTTTTCGACCTCGTCGTCAGCCTCTGGCGAATGAGATCGAGCGCCCAGGAGATCGCGATTGATCGGTGGCGCGGATGTACTGGATCGATAGTGCGCAATTATCGGAACTCGATCTTCGGATCAGACGTTTGGTTATTTGGGTCTCACGCGGGATCCCAGGCGCAATGTGTCGATGCAATGGCCTCGTTCTGCGTTGTTTTAACTGAGTAAGCAAGAGCGCGAGCTGGTTGAGAAGGCTCATTTGAACCCAATGATGTGTTGGTCGACTGCGCACCTGGCGGCTGAATCGCCTGCGAGCGCTCTCGGCATTAAAGCGATCGGACGCGCGCCGCTGCCCGATC
>DATLMT010000163.1:0-2203 GCA_035537135.1 Burkholderiaceae bacterium
AGCGGGCCGTTTAGCGCGGCGAAGGATGCGGCGCGGCGCTACTACGAGTTATCGGCGCAATTCGCCGCGTTGTCGATGCGCATTGCTGCCATCGACATCTCTGATCGCAAGGCCTGGTCATTGCGGCTGGCGCCCGAACTACAGGACCCGAATCACGCTGGCGATCTTCGCGTAGAGCTCGGCCGCGATCGGGCGGCGATGCCGCTCACCGATCGCGTCACGCAAGTCATTGCCGCGTATCCATTGGTAGTCGCGCAACTGGGCGCTGCGCCAGTGCGCATTGACGCTCGTTACGCCAACGGCCTGGCGGCATCGAGTTCGTTCAAGATTAAAACCGACCGAGCCTCGAAAAAATGAGCCATGAAATGAGCCATGAGAGCCGAGAGTAAAGATCTGATCGTCGGGCTTGACATCGGCACTTCGAAGGTCGTCGTCGCGGTCGCCGAAGTTCTGGTCGATGGACGGTTTCAGGTGATCGGACTTGGACAGGCCGAGTCACAGGGCCTGCGCAAAGGCGTCGTCGTCAACATCGAAGCGACTGTGCAATCGATACGCCGCGCGCTGGAGGAGGCCGAGCTGATGGCCGCGTGCCAGATTCGCGATGTGTTCACCGGCATCGCCGGCAGCCACATCAAGAGCTTCAACTCGAGCGGCATGGTGGCGATCAAGGACCGCGAGGTGGCGGCTCCCGACGTCGCGCGCGTGATCGAGACGGCGAAGGCGGTCAACATTCCCACCGATCAGCAGGTGCTGCACGTGTTGACGCAGGAGTTCATCGTCGACGGCCAGGAAGACATTAGGGAGCCGATTGGCATGAGTGGCGTACGGCTCGAGGTACGCGTGCACATCGTCACCGGCGCCGTCAGCGCCGCGCAGAACATCATCAAGTGCGTGCGGCGCTGCGGGCTTGAGGTGCAGGACCTGATCCTGCAACCGCTCGCGTCGTCGCTGTCGGCACTGACATCCGATGAGAAGGAACTCGGTGTCGCGCTGGTGGATATCGGAGGCGGCACGACCGACATCGCCATTTTCACCGGTGGTGCGATTCGGCACACCGCCATCATTCCGATTGCCGGCGATCAGATCACCAACGACATCGCGATGGCGCTGCGCACGCCGATTCCCGATGCAGAAGACATCAAGCTGCGCTGGGGGGTGGCGAAAGAAGTGCTAGCCGATCCCGGCGAAAAAATCGAAATCCCAGGACTTGGTGATCGCGGTCCTCGATTGCTGTCGCGGCAATCACTCGCTGCCGTGATCGAGCCTCGGGTCGAGGAGCTGTTCACGCTAACGCAGCAGGTGCTGCGCGAATCCGGATACGAAGAGCTGCTGTCGTCGGGCATCGTGTTGACCGGCGGAACCAGCTTGCTGCCAGGCATGACCGAGTTAGCCGAAGACGTATTCCTAAAGCCGGCGCGTATCGGCTGGCCGAACTACACGGGCTCGCTGTCCGACGTCGTGCGCAATCCGCGCTTCGCGACGGCGATGGGTCTGCTGGTCGAAGCGCACTCGCAGCGACTCCGTGGCCGCAAGCTGGCGCAACAGACTGGCTCGTTCAAGCAAACAGTCAAACGCATGAAGGAATGGGTCGTGGGAAATTTTTGATGGAAAGCAGTTGACGGTGGAGCGTCCAATGCCAAGCGCTTCTGTGCTTTTGGCTTTGCGCGTTTCGAATAGCAGCACTTGATCTACCTAACTTGGCTAAGCAGGAGGCAACATGACTTTCGAAATTCTTGAGACGGAAACGCGCGGCACGATCATCAAGGTCGTTGGCGTCGGTGGTGCGGGCGGTAACGCGGTCCAACACATGATCGCTCGTGGTGTGCAGGGCGTCGAATTCATCTGCGCCAACACGGATCACCAAGCGCTCGCGCGGTCATCCTCCAAAAACATCCTGCAACTCGGCAAGACCGGTCTTGGTGCTGGGAGCCGCCCGGAAGCGGGGCGCGCGGCTGCCGAAGAGGCGCGCGATCGGATCGCGGATGCGTTGCGCGGTGCGCATATGGTGTTCATTACCGCGGGTATGGGAGGCGGCACCGGCACCGGCGCGGCTCCCGTATTTGCGGAAATAGCGAAGGAACTCGGCATCCTGACGGTGGCGGTCGTATCGAAGCCGTTCGAATTTGAGGGCCCGCGGCGCATGAAACTCGCCGAAACAGGCGTCAACCAGCTTGAAGATACCGTCCACTCACTGATCGTCATC
>DATLMT010000164.1:0-9052 GCA_035537135.1 Burkholderiaceae bacterium
GCAATAACGTAGCCGACTGACGCGGCCACACGACATGCCAGCAGCACGTCGCGATCCCACAGTTCGCCTAGGCGGCGCATCGGTGGCAGTCGCGTGAAGCCTTCGCGAAAGCGTTGGACGCGGCCGCCCTCGTGGTCGACCGCGATCAATAGCGGCGGGGTTCGAAGTGAGTGAATTTCGCTGCACAGACGAATCAATTGCTCCGGCGACTCGTAATTCGCGGCGAACAAGATCACCATGCCGGCGAGCGGGTGCGCCAAGCGCTCGCGATCGGCCGCGGTCAGCGCGGTTCCCTGCACTCCGACTGCCACCGGCCCGAGCCCACTCATTCGATCACTTCAGCGATGGCGTAAGCGGCAGCAGTCGCTCTCTCGTCGGTCAGCGAGACATGCAGTCGCAAGCGATGCTGCTCGACGAATCGCCGCAGGTCCGCGTGCACCGCAGCGAGTGGGCGCCCCGACGCATCGTTCATGATTTCGACCGCGTGCCAGTGCATTGGTGAGCGCATCCCCAGCCCGAGCGCTTTGGCCACCGCTTCCTTGGCGGCGAACCGCGTCGACAGAAACGCCAACCCGCGCCTGTTTGATCGTGCGCGGCGAACCTGAAAACGCTCGAACTCGCGCGCTCCGAGTATTCGCCGCGCGAAGCGCTCGCCGAAACGCGAATAGCTGGCAGCGATTCGATCAATCTCAACGATGTCGATGCCGACTCCGAAAATCATCGATGGCGTGTTCCAGCTTGCGCTTTGCGAATCTCCGCCAGATAGGCACGCACCGCCGGCCCCAGACCGAGCTCCAGCGCGTCGGAGATCAGCGCGTGTCCGATCGATACTTCCGACACACCGGGAACCGCCTCCAGAAACGCGGCCAGATTACCGCGATTCAAGTCGTGGCCGGCATTGACGCCCAGCCCAACCCGCAACGCCTCTCTCGCCGCGTCGACATAGCGTGCCACTGTCTCGGCTTGGTTAGACGTTCCGAACGTCTTGGCATAGGGCTCCGTATAAAGTTCGACCCGGTCCGCACCGGCGGCCGCCGCGTGCTGCATCGCCTCTGACAATGGGTCCATGAACAAGCTGACGCGCACGCCGAACGCTTTGGCCTTCTCAATCATCGGGCGCAGCTCATCCACCTGCGCCGGCAAATTCCATCCGTGGTCGGACGTGAACGCACCGGACTCATCCGGCACAAAAGTGCATTGCTGCGGGCGCACCTGCTTCACATAATCGAGCAGTCCGTGAAACGGATTACCTTCGACATTGAATTCGGCGGCCGGCCAATCGCGCAGCAGCGACGCCAGTGCCGCAACATCTGGACCGCGCACATGGCGCCCGTCTGGACGCGGGTGCACCGTAATGCCGTCAGCGCCTGCTTCGAGCGCGATCCGCGCGCTGGCAACCACACACGGGAATCCGGTAGCTCGCGTGTTTCGAATCAGCGCCACCTTGTTCAGGTTGACGCTTAAGGCCGTCATCGTGCCGTCATAGCTGCTTCAGGTCCTGCAGAATGCGCCGCGTGTTAAGCGGCTTGCCGTCTAGGTGGTAGCGAATCACTTGCCGCAACAGCGTCTTGCTTTCCGCCACAACCTGCGGTCGCGCGAAATCACGTGCGGCCATCGCGATCAGTGTGCCGCCGCTGACGGTGCCGCCGTCGCTTTCCCTGGCGAGATTCGCATCGACGCGCTGCGCACCGTGTCCACCTGCAAACGCATACTGTGAGCGCGCGTCGATCGCGCTGCCCTCGGTGCAGCGATCGAGCGGCATCGCATAGCCAATGTCCTGAAGCAAGTCGAGCTCGAAGATACGCAGCGCTGCATCATGGCGCGCCTGACGCGTCAGCGATCGCAGCAGCTCGACATAGCTGGCAAACGTTTGCGGATGCGCGTCGCCGCGCGCGAGCAGACGCACCAGCAACTCGTTCGCGTAAAAGGCCGCAAGCAGAGAGTCGCCCCGCAACGGCTGCATGCCGCCCAACCATTCGGCCCGCACCAGCGTCTTGATTTCGTTTTTGCCGCTCCACGACAACGCAATCGGATTAAACGGCGACAGCAATCCACGAAACTGCGATGTCGGACGTTTTGCCCCCCGCGCGACGACGGCCACCCGGCCGAACTCACGCGTGAATGTTTCGACGATCAGGCTGGTTTCGCGCCAGGCATAGGAGTGCAGAACGAAGCCGGGCTGGTGATCGATCCGAGAATCACCGATGCGGCGCCGCGCCGGCCGCTGAATAGCGTTGTCCGGCGCAGCGCGGCCCGCGATCTCGGCGACTTCACTCATAACCGAGGCTCTTCAGTGCGCGCGCATCGTCGCTCCAGCCGCGCCGTACGCGCACCCATACTTCCAGAAACACCGGCTTGCCGAGCATCTGTTCGATGTCGGCACGTGCCAGCCGCGAGATCTCGCGCAGCTTCGCACCGTCCTTGCCAATCACGATCGGCCGGTGCGCGTCGCGTTCGACGATCAGCGTGGCGGCGATCTGCGGCACCGCGCGCGATTCGTCCCAGCGGTCGATCGTCACCGCGATTCCATACGGCAACTCGTCGCCCAACAATCGATACGCCTTTTCGCGGACCGATTCGGCAGCCAGAAAGCGCACGCTGCGATCGGTGTATTGCTCTGCCTCAAACAGCGGCAAACCGTCAGGTAGCAGCGGACGAATCTCTTGCAACAGCGCATCCAGCTGGCGCGATTTTTCGGCGCTGACGGGTACGATCGCGCGGAATGGATAGCGCCGCATCGACTCAGCCATCATAGGCAGCAACTGATCGCGATGCGGCAGCAAATCGCACTTGTTGATCGCGAGGATAACGTTGCCAGGCTCATTCGCCGATTTTGGAGGGAGCAACGTCAACATCTGCTCATCATCCTCAGCCCATCGGCTGGCCTCGATCACCAGCACCACAGCATCAACATCGACCAGCGCGCTTGTGACGGTGGAGTTCATCCGGCGATTTAGCGCGTTGCGGTGCCGGCGCTGAAAACCGGGGGTATCGACGAAGATGTATTGCGCATCATCGTCCGTGCGGACGCCAAGTACGCGGTCACGCGTCGTCTGCGGCTTGCGCGATGTAATGCTGACCCGCTCACCCACGAGCGCGTTTACCAAAGTCGATTTTCCGACGTTCGGACGCCCGACGATGGCGACCATGCCGACCGGACGCACATCGGCAGGCAACACCATCTCAGCTTGCTGAGCGCCTTCCACTGATCAGGCGGTTTGCGCGGCGTCTGCCGGAGCCGTCGAATCCTTAGCGGCGGCATCGCCCCCGAGTACACCCGTCGCTTTTTTCCGCGAGCGGCGTCCGAGGTGTGCGATTGCGTGCTGCGCCGCTTCAAACGCCAGCTTGGCGGCAGATTGCTCGGCAGCACGCCGGCTACGCCCACTGCCTCTAACGCTGATTTCGAGTTTAGGAATCGAGCACTCGACTTCGAACTCCTGACTGTGCGCGGCGCCGCGTGTTTCGACGACGGTGTACACCGGCAACGCGATCCGTTTTCCTTGCAAATACTCCTGCAGAAGCGTTTTGCTGTCCTTGCCGAGCGTCTTGGGATCAACCGTCTTCAGCACCGGCTCGAACAATTTGCCTATCACCGTACGCGCCGCGTCGAATCCCTGATCGACAAAAATCGCGCCGAAGATTGCTTCCATCGTGTCTGCAAGAATCGATGGCCGGCGAAAACCGCCGCTTTTCATCTCACCTTCGCCGAGCCGCATGAACTCCGACAGCACCAGTCTTTCAGCGACGGACGCAAGCGATGACTGCTTGACCAAATTAGAGCGTAGCCGCGACAAATCACCTTCGTTCAGCCGCGCGTACTTGGCATACAGCAACTGCGCAACCGCGCAGTTCAAGATTGCGTCGCCAAGAAACTCGAGTCGCTCGTTGTGAACCGCGCCGTGGCTGCGATGGGTCACAGCCTGTTCGATCAGCGTGCGCTGGACGAAGGTGTAGCCCAGGCGCTCTTCAAGCGCCGTCAAGTCCATTTTTTTCCCTGCGCATCGCTAAGGAACATCCCGGCGCGGCCGGTCACGCGTCGTACCCGAAAAGTCGATCACGAGAGCTACGGTATCGGTGATCGGCACCTTCTTCGCGTACGCGTAGCTGATGACGATCCGATCGCCCTCCTTCGTGATATCGAGATCGCGGCTGCTTATCGACGTGATGTCGTCAATCGTCGCGTGCCGGTCGAACGCCGCCTGCAGCTCGCGCACCGTGGAACCCTCATTTTTAATCTTCTGAACCGCGCGCTCGATCGCGATGTATTCGACCACCGCCGGCACTACCTTGAACCCAAGCGCGATCAGCCCCACCACGATAATGCCTACCAGAAAGAGCCCGATCAGGCTGAGCCCCCGCTGGCGCTTGACCAAACCACCCCGTACCGACACCACCCCTTTGTTGCTCGTCATTTTTTTCAACATTTTCAACGTTCTGCCGTCGCCGGCTACCGGAAGCTGCCAATGCGGCCCATATTGCCAAAATTCATCCAGATGAAGAAGGCTCGACCGACAATGTTTTCGTCTGGTACGAATCCCCAAAAGCGGGAGTCCTCGCTGTTGTCCCGATTGTCCCCCATCATGAAATAGTGCCCGGCGGGCACCCGGCAGACCACCCCGCTCCCGCTGTATTGGCAAGCGCCGGGGTGGGTGTTACCGGGGGCCTCCCGGCTCATTCCCGGGGAAAAGGAGTCATCAACGATATAGCGATGCGATGAGGCGCCAAGCCGTTCAATGAACTGCGGGTAGCTGCGCATCCGCTCGGCGTCGTAATACGGTTCCATTTTTTCAATCGGAACTGGCTGACCGTTGATCGTCAGCTGCTTGTTGACGTACTCGACGCGGTCACCCGGCAATCCGACCACGCGCTTGATGTAGTCCTGCGTTGTATTTAGCGGATAGCGGAACACCATCACGTCGCCACGTTTCGGCTGGCCAAGCTCCATCACTTTCTGATTGACCACTGGTAGGCGAATGCCATATTCGTACTTGTTGACCAGGATCAGATCGCCGATTTCGAGCGTCGGCACCATCGAACCAGACGGGATTCGAAATGGCTCGAAAAGGAACGAGCGCAGCAGGAACACGACGAGGATGACCGGAAAAAAACTCGCGGTGTATTCGAGCCAAGCGGGCTGTCGCACAGTTCCATCTTCGAGGCTTTTGCGCTCCTGCTCGACGATCGGCTCGTGCCGGTCGAGCGCAGCCCGGTTGCGTGTGTCGAAGTCGGCCAGCAGACGGGCTGCCTTCGCACGCCGCTGCGGGCGAAACACGAGTTTGTCTGCCGCGTACAACACCCCTGTAAAAACGGTCAGAACGAAAAGAATCAGCGCGAAGTTCATAACCGGTTATTTGTCTTCTACTTGCAAAATAGCCAAAAATGCCTCCTGCGGAATTTCCACCGTCCCGACCTGCTTCATTCTCTTCTTCCCCGCCTTTTGCTTTTCGAGCAGTTTTTTCTTGCGCGTGATGTCACCGCCGTAGCATTTCGCCAACACGTTCTTGCGCAGCGCTTTCACGTTCTCACGCGCAATGATGTTGGCACCAATGGCAGCCTGGATCGCTACGTCGTACATCTGGCGCGGAATCAGCTTGCGCATCTTGGCCGCGATCTCGCGCCCTCGATACTGCGCATTGACCCGGTGCACGATGGCCGCCAACGCATCGACGCGGTCGCCGTTGATCAGCATATCGACTCTGACGACGTCCGCCGGTCGGTACTCTTTGAACGCGTAGTCCATCGACGCGTACCCGCGTGAAACCGACTTGAGCCGGTCGAAAAAATCGAGAACGATCTCGGCCAGCGGCAAGTCGTAGGTCAGGTGCACCTGGCGACCGTGGTACGCCATGTTGGTTTGCACACCACGCTTGCCGGTCGCAAGGGTAATCACCGGGCCGACGTATTCCTGCGGCACGAAGATCGTCACGCTGACGATCGGCTCGCGAATTTCTTCGATGCGTGCCGGGTCGGGCAGCTTCGAAGGATTCTCGACCGATAAGACCGTGCCGTCGCGCAACACGACTTCATATACGACCGAAGGCGCAGTCGTTATCAGCGCCATGTCGTATTCACGCTCGAGCCGCTCCTGCACGATGTCCATGTGCAGCAGGCCGAGGAAGCCAGCACGAAACCCAAAGCCCAACGCCTGCGAAACTTCGGGCTCGAAATGCAGCGCCGAGTCGTTCAGCTGCAGCTTGGTCAACGCATCGCGAAGCGCTTCGTATTGATTGGCCTCGACCGGAAACAGTCCGGCGAAAACCTGCGGCTTGGCTTCCTTGAAACCCGGCAGCGGCGCTGCCGCGGGCTTACCGGCGAGCGTGATCGTGTCGCCGACATGCGCGTCGCGCAGCTCCTTAATGCCAGCAATGACAAAACCCACGGCGCCGGCCGATAGCTGATCGCGCGCGCGCGACTTTGGCGTAAACACGCCCACCTGCTCGACCAGATGGCTCGCGCCGCTCGCCATCAACAGAATCTTGTCGCGCGGGCGGAGCACACCGTTGAACACGCGCACCAGTACCACGACGCCGACGTAGTTATCGAACCACGAATCGATGATCAATGCTTGCAATGGCGCGTCAGCGTCTCCCTTCGGTGGCGGCACGCGCTCAATGATTCGCTGCAGGACATCGTCAATGCCCTGCCCGGTTTTCGCGCTGATACGGATCGCATCCGTCGCATCCAGGCCGATCACGTCTTCGATCTCGGCCGCGGCTTCGTCCGGATTTGCCGATGCAAGATCCATCTTGTTTAACACCGGCAGGACTTCGACGCCAAGCTCGAGCGCGGTGTAGCAGTTGGCCACGGTCTGCGCTTCAACGCCCTGCGTCGCGTCGACCACCAGCAAGGCGCCTTCGCACGCCGACAGCGATCTGCTGACCTCATACGAAAAATCGACGTGGCCGGGCGTGTCGATTAGATTCAGGTTGTACTTGCCACCGTCGGCCGCGATGTACTCGAGCGCCGCAGTTTGCGCCTTGATCGTAATGCCGCGCTCGCGCTCCAGATCCATCGAATCGAGCACCTGCGCTTCCATCTCGCGATCAGTCAAGCCGCCGCAGCGCTGAATCAGTCGATCGGCCAGGGTCGATTTGCCGTGATCGATGTGGGCGATGATCGAGAAGTTTCGAATATGCTGCATGCAGGTGGCAAAAAAAGAGGGAGTGACCGTTAAGACACCCCCTCGCGGTATTGGGCGCGGATATTACCGCGCTGCGTCAGATTACCGCCGAATGATTACGAAGCGCGACGCATCGCCTCTTCGCACCAGTACCGCCACATCGCGTTTGGCATCTAGCTTCGCGACCGCTTCATTGAATTGCTGCGCGTTTTGCACGTCAACATTGTTCAATTGCAGGATCAAATCGCCGGCGCGCAGACCGGATGCGGCCGCTACCCCGTCTGCGCTATCGACCTGAACACCGCCGCGCAGTCCCAACTCCTTCTGACGCTCGGCCGTGAGGTTCGAAACGCCGAGCCCCAATACGTTGGCAGGCGACGGTGCGCGCTGCGACTCCGATGGGCGAGCGCTGGCAACGCGGGTATCCGCAGGAAGTTCAACGACGGTGATCGGCAGCTGACGCTCGTTGCCCCTGCGATAGACCGTCATGTTGACGGCGGAACCCGGCTTCGTGCCGCCGACAAAGCGCGGCAGGTCGCTGGCGCGGTCGATGGCTTTGCCGTCGAAGCGCAGGATGACATCCCCCGGCTCGACTCCCGCTTTCTGCGCGGGGCCATCCTTGTCGACACTAGTGACAATCGCCCCCTGCGGTCCCTTCAATCCGATTGCGGTGGCTACTTCGCGCGATACGGCTTCGATGCCGACCCCGATGCGACCGCGAATTACGCGACCGGCGGTGCGCAATTGCTGCTGCACATTGTTCGCTTCGTCGATAGGGATTGCGAAAGAGATGCCGTTAAACGCGCCAGAAGTGGTAAAGATCTGCGAGTTGATGCCAACCACCTCGCCTCGCATGTTGATCAGCGGGCCGCCCGAATTGCCCGGATTGACAGCGACGTCGGTCTGGATGAATGGCAGAAAATCTCCGGTGTCGCGCGACTTCGCGCTGACGATTCCGGCAGTCACCGTGTTCTCTAGCCCGAACGGCGAGCCGATTGCAACGACCCATTCGCCGACGCGCAGTTTGTTCGGATCGCCCAGGCGCACGGCCGGCAATCCGGTGGCTTCGATCTTCAGCAAAGCCACATCGGTACGTGTATCAGCCCCGATCACTTTGGCCTTGAACTCGCGCCGGTCCGAGGTCGTAACCGTGATGTCATCGCCGCCGCGCACAACGTGCGCGTTGGTCATTACGTAGCCGTCAGGTGAAAGTATGAAACCCGAGCCTAGGCCGCGCGGAACATCGCGCCGAGGCGCTGGTTGCTGCGGACCCTGGCGCGGCTGCGGCTGCTGCGGAGGATTCGGAAAAAAGCGACGGAAAAATTCGAACATCGGATCGTTCTCGTCAATGTCCGGAAACGGCAGCGCGCTTTGCGCCTGGCCGGCCCGCGCCGTAGTGCGAATGCCGACGACGGCAGGCCCCGCGCGTTCAGCGAGATCAGCGAAATCGGGCAGCACCTGCATCGGCGCCGCGCCGACGTTCGGTTGCGCCGACACCCCGGCAGTGAATTGCGGCACCGACGTTGCCAGAACAGCCAGTGCCAAAGCGAAAACAGCAGCAGCTAACTTGCCGAATTTGCCACTCATAATGCTAGTTCCTCATGAAAGATTCGGTGCGCGACTATCGCGCACCGCGAAATTCGACCGACCCTGCGACCGAGCGCACGGTCGACGGCGGCACTTCACCCACCACCGTGACCAGCGAGTCGCCCACCCTGCGAGAAAACGCCGACGTGGGTCCATGGATTTGCAACGCATCGCCAGACGGCATCGGCGACGCCAAACCGGGCGACGACAGCGAATGTGGCTCGATAAAAACCGAGACTGTTGCGAGGCCGTCTGAAAATACCGCTTGCATCGCGTCCGACCCACCGATGCGACGCGTAACTTCGCGCGTTTTTCGAAACCCTTCCGGCGCTGGCACCTGCCATC
>DATLMT010000165.1:0-4179 GCA_035537135.1 Burkholderiaceae bacterium
GCCCGGCCACCATTCGCACGCACCAGCGGCCATGCCGCTTCCGCAACACAATGCGCAAAGTGAGAGTCGAAAGGCGAAGGCATTGACTGCGGCAGATACAGCAACGCCTGCCGGGGAAAATCGAATGGGCTGTTCCAGCGCGCAGTGGTTGCACCCTCAAGTCCGATCTCTGCCACAAAATGGTCGAAGCGGCCTGCCGCAGTCAGCGTCGCCGACGTCAACACCCAGGATTGCGGCTGAGCTTCCCGCGCACGCGCGAGCGCCAGCCCGGGTGCCAGTGGCGTCTCGTTGAATTGCGCCCCGTAAGCGGACACCGAAATCCAACGAACCGTCGGCGCATCGTCGCTGGAGTCGGCTTCGTCCGCGTGCTGGCTCAGAGCGCGGCTCCACTTGGATGACTCGCGTCGCAGCCCGCCTACCCGCGCGCTCAGCAAATCGAGTTCGGCGTCGCGTCCACGGTTAATTTCAAGCGCACGCTCCAACGCCGCACACGCCGCATCGAGCTGATCGAATGCAGGCTGCAACTCGCTGCGCCGCTCGATTCGCTCGAGCGGAGTGCGCGACCCGGCAGCGAGCCCAACATTACCGAGATCAAGCCGCAGGTCTCGCACCGCGCGCTCGAGCTGGCCCGTGAGCGTGGTCCAGGAAGCGCCATCGGCAGCTCGCGCGAGTCCGAGCGCCCGCGCATCGCGCCCAGCTTCGAGCAATTGCGCGAGCGACAAAGAAGCACCGAAAAAATCCGCCGCAATCGATGGCAGCTGATGCGCCTCGTCAAGAATCACAGTGTTCACGGTCGGCAAAAAATCTCGAATCGCGTCGTCCCGCAACGCAAGGTCGGCCATGAACAGGTGGTGATTGACGACGACGATGTCGGCCGCTTGTGCTTCGCGCCGCGCTCTGTAAACGAAGCAATCGCCGAAGCGGGGGCACTCGGCGCCAAGACAGTTGTCGCGCGTCGAAGTCACCAGCGGCCAAATCGCGGCGTTTTCGGGCACTGCGGCGAGCTCGGCCCGATCACCGGTCGACGTGGTGGACGCAAAGCGGACGACTGATCTGAGGTGAGCGACCTCTTCGCGTGTCGGCAACAGCCCTTCGCTTTCGGCGCGCGCCATGCGGTGCAAACACAGGTAGTTAGCGCGCCCCTTCAGCAAAGCGGTGGCCGCGTTGATGCGCAACGCGTCGAGCACAGCCGGCAGGTCTTTACGAAACAACTGGTCCTGCAGCGGCTTGGTGCCGGTGGAAAGCAATACCTTGCCTCCGGCCAGCAACGCCGGCACCAGGTACGCGAACGTTTTGCCGGTACCCGTGCCGGCTTCTGCGATCAGAGTGCCGCCGGACTCGATCGTGTCGTACACCCTGGCTGCCATGTCGGCCTGCGATGCGCGCGCAGTGAAATTGGGAACCGAGCGTGCCAATGCGCCGGCTTCGGCAAACGCAGAGATTATTGCCGCTCGAGCGGAAGCCTCCGAGCGCAGCGCGACAGCGGCCGGCGTCACGCCGGAATATCGGGCACCAGACGAATCTCGAGCTGCGTCAGCGCGTCCTTTATCTGCAACTTGCGCTTTTTCATGCGCCGCAGCGCCAGATCGTCGATACTCAATTGTTCTGCAAGCCGATCGATGGCCGCGTCTAAATCGCGATGCTCTACCTGCAGCTCGATAATGCGCCGCTTTATTTCTTCCTGATCCATCGTTGTGCAACTATCAGGCAAGGGGCAAACGATAAGTTAAGCCCCAAAGACGCGCCGTCATCGTCGCTATCAAGAAGGCGTGGAGGCCGATGATAGACTCAACTAAACGAGCAGAACATCGCGTGTCCAGCTTCAAAGTCAACGCTTGCGTCGCCACCCACATCGGCGACCGCCACGAGCAGCAGGATCGGGTCGCCATTATTACGAGCGAGCGCAACCCCGGTGCCATGCTGGCCATCGTCGCCGACGGTATGGGCGGGCGCACCGGGGGCCGACAGGCGGCCGATCAAGTCATCTCAACGGCCGAAAGCCTGTTTTGCGACATGTCCGAGCACGACTCGACGTTTCGTGAAATGTTGCTGCATCTTGCAGCCGAAGCGCACACCGTCATTCGCCTGACCGCGATTTCAAGTGAGAAGGAACCGCACGCCACGCTGTGTGCACTCATCATCAAGAAGCAATATGCGATCTGGGCGCACGCCGGCGACTCCCGGCTCTATTTTTTCCGTGACCGCAAGCTTGCGCACGTCACTGAAGACCAGACCTACGCGCAGCAGCTGCGCGAGGAAGGACGGCACGAAGACGCCGAGATCGCAGCACAACGCTACAAGAACATCCTGGTCAGCGCGCTCGGAATCAACAAGAAACCGAAAGTCGTTATCGGCGAAGAACACAGCCTGCGCGCGGGTGACGTGTTTTTGCTCGCAAGCGATGGAATGTGGGCGTACTTCGAGGACGATGAGCTGTCGCAACTGCTCAACGACCTGTCGCCGCGCGAGGCATCGGAAGAAATGATGTCGCTCGCTCGCGAGCGCGCCGAGGGTCGCGGCGACAATCTTTCGCTGGCAATCGTGAAATTCGAGCCGCCACCGCGGCGGCGCGGCTAGGCCGATACCAAGCGCCCGACCCGGCGCGTTCAAACGTTTTCTGGCACTGTGCCGCTGGCACAGCCGCAAACGATGAACGCAGCCACTAAATCTTCACTTGCAGCAACGGGCCCCGACCCGCGTATCGCCACGATTCTCGGCATCGTTGCACGCGAGACGAAAATCGACCCCGACCGCCTGCAGCTCAATGCGCGCATAGACGATCTCGGAATCGGATCGCTTGATTTGACGCTGGTCGTATTCGAGATCGAATCGCACTTCGGCATCGAGCTTCCGTTCGCGCCCGAGCCGCCGACCGAGACATCGATGACGGTTGGTATGCTGATCGATCACGTACTGCAGGCGCTCGACGCACGCGCAAACACGGCGGCGAGCGGATAGTTGGCACCCAGATATCGGCGCGTTGCGGTCACTGGCTTGGGTGCCGTGTCCGCTCTCGGTCGCGATGTGCCTTCGCTGTGGCGCGCGCTCATCGCAGGCGAATGCGGCATCCGACCGATCGCGAACATTGCCACCGATCGGCTGACCGCGCGCACCGCCGCTGAAGTGCGCGGGTTCGACCCCGCGGTGCATTTTGACGGGGGCCGCTTGCAGATGCTCGACCGCACGTCCCAGTTCGCGCTGGTTGCGGCGCGCGAAGCGATGATGCAAGCCGCACCCTTCGGGGTCCCAGCACTCGGCGTCGACCCAGGCAAGGCGGGCGCGGTATTTGGAGCCGGGCTCGGCCTGGACACGATCGACAGCTCCTACCAAACGCTGTACGGCGAAGGCTCGAACCGCCTGCATCCATTCACGGTGCCGCGCGTGATGCCCAATGCACCGGCCAGCCATATTTCGATCGAATATGGCTTGCGCGGCCCATCGTTTGCCACTGCGTCGGCATGCGCGTCGTCGACCCACGCGGTCGGACTCGCATTTCACATGATCCGCTCAGGCTTGCTCGATTTTGCAGTCACCGGAGGTAGCGACGCATCGCTGACTGTGGGTCACGTGCGAGCGTGGGATGCGTTGCGCGTGTTGAGCCCCGACACGTGCCGGCCATTTTCAAAAGACCGCACCGGTCTCGTGCTCGGTGAAGGCGCCGCGGTGCTGGTGCTCGAAGAATGGGAGCACGCATGCGCAAGAGGCGCAACGATTCACGCCGAGATCGCCGGCTTTGGCATGAGCGCTGATGCCGGTGATATCACGTCACCCAATGAAGCAGGCGCAGCGCAGGCGATTGCCGCTGCCCTTGCCGATGGCGGATTGAACGTTGCGGACGTGCATTACGTCAACGCGCACGGCACCGGTACGCGGCTTAACGATCGCACCGAAACGGCGGCGCTGAAACGCGTGTTCGGGGACTCCGCTAAGCAATTGGCAGCATCGTCGATTAAATCAATGCTCGGCCACTGCCTTAACGCGGCCGGCGCGCTCGAAGCTGCGGCGACCGTGCTTGCGCTGCGCGACGGCATCGCGCCGCCGACCATAGGTTATCGCGAGCTTGATCCCGAATGCGATCTTGACTACGTACCGAATGCTGCCCGTCGCATGTCAACCGACGCCGCGCTGTCGAACTCCTTTGCGTTCGGAGGCTTCAACGCGGTGCTTGCGTTTCGCAAG
>DATLMT010000166.1:0-4297 GCA_035537135.1 Burkholderiaceae bacterium
CGCAAGCTGCTGCGCCGCTCGTTCCGCAACTGGTTTCGCGCCGACTATCCGTATGTGTATTCGACGATCAGGCTGGTTCATCGTTGACGAGTCGAATAGTCATGCCCCGGCAAGTGCAACGGTGAAGCTGTCTGCATCGTCGGTGTACAGCGCCACCCATGCATAGCCGGCTTCCTTAAGCATTTGGCGCAGGCGTGCGGTCGTGTACTTGTACGAGTTTTCGGTGTGAATGCGTTCACTGCGGGCGAACGTGCGATAGCCATCGGGCCAGCAGACCGTCAGGTCGCGCCGCGCTTCGACGTGCATCTCGACGCGCGACAGTTCGGCATTGAAAAATGCCACGTGGCGCCAGTCGGCGACGTCGAAGTCGCTGCCGATCATTGCATTCACGTTGCGCAGGACGTTCAGATTGAACGCTGCAGTGACACCGAGCGGGTCGTCGTAAGCGAGGTTCAGCAACCGTTTGTCCTTGACGAGATCAACCCCGAGCAGCAGAAAGCCATCGTCGCCGCAAGCTTGGCGCGTGCGCTGCAAAAACGCCAAGGCGGCGTCGGGTGCGAAGTTGCCGATCGACGAGCCCGGATAGAAAAACGTGCGCGCCCCGTCCGCAACTTCCGCCGGCAGCTCGATTGACTTTGTAAAGTCCTGGGCGATGCCGAGCATCGGATGCTGCGGATTGCGCTCCGCCAGCAGATTCAGCCGGTCGCGCAAAAAATCGGCAGCGATGTCGATCGCAACGTACTGCGTAGGCGCCAGCCAGCCGAACAAACGCTCGGCTTTTTCGCAGTTGCCAGCGCCCAGATCGATCAGCACGCTGCCCGGGCCGATGCGGGCCGCGATCTCGTGCACGTGCATGTCGACGATCGAACGCTCGGTACGCATCAGCGGATATTCCGGCAGCTCGCAGATCGCTTCAAACAAACGCGAGCCGAGCGAATCGTAGAAATACTTCGGTGGTATGAAAGCGTGCTGCTCGAGCAGCGCAGCGCTCAGTTCGGCCCGTGGGTCGACCGCTTCCGTCAGCAGATCAATGAATTGCGGCATCGACCGGGGCGGAGCGAAGACCTCGTCGGGAACCATTAACTAGACCTCATCGAGCAGCTAGTAAGGATGCGTAATGGCATGCAGGCCTGCATCATGCAACGTGCGCAAGACCTCGTCGATGTGATCGGGCCCACGCGTCTGCAGCACGAATTCGAGTTCTGCATTTTGCACCGGCAACGTTGTGAATGCGCGCTGATGCTCGACTTCTTCGATGTTGGCCCCCGCCTGTCCGATCAGTGTCGCTGCACGCGCCAACTCGCCCGGCACGTCCCGCGTGTGGACTCTTATCCGGGCCAGTCGCCCAGCACGGACCATGCCCCGCTCAATGATGTCGGCCAGCACCATCGGATCGATGTTGCCGCCGCACAAGATCAGCCCGACCTTGCGGCCGGCAAAGCGCTCGGGATGACGCATCATCGCCGCCAGCCCTGTTGCACCCGCGCCCTCGACAACGGTTTTCTCGATTTCGAGCAGCATTACGACCGCCTGTTCGATATCGCCTTCCGACACCAGCACGACGTCGTCGATCAGCTCTTTGACGATTCGGCGCGTCAATTCGCCCGGCTCCTTGACTGCAATCCCTTCCGCGAGCGTGGCATTGGCCGAAGTCATCTCTACACCTTTAAACGCCGCGTACATTGACGGAAACTGATCCGTCTGTACCCCGACGATGTCGATAGAAGGCTTCAGCCGGTGGGCCGCAATCGCGATCCCCGAAATCAATCCGCCGCCGCCGATCGCCACACACAGGCAATCGATATCCGGCTGCTGCGCGAACATTTCGAGTGCAATCGTGCCCTGCCCGGCTATTACGTTCGCGTCGTCGTACGGGTGCACCATGGTCAACGCGCGCGAGCGCGCGAGGCTGGCCGCTTCCGCCTTGGCGTCGTCGAAGGTGTCGCCGAAGAGCACGATCTCCGCGCCGAACCCCCGCGTACGTTCGATCTTGACCATCGGCGAAAAACGCGGCATCACGATCACCGCCGGCACGCCGAGCAGCTGCGCGTGATACGCGACACCCTGCGCGTGGTTGCCGGCCGACACTGCGATTACGCCCTGGGCGCGCTGCTGCGGCGATAGCAGCGACAGCTTGTTCAGTGCGCCGCGCTCCTTGAATGACGAGGTGAACTGCAGATTTTCAAACTTCAGATACACCTCGGCACCGGTGATCTGCGACAGCGTCTGCGAATGCAGGCACGGCGTAATCTCGACGTGACCGGCGATACGCGTCTGCGCAGCGAGGATGTCGTCGAAGGTGACCGTGGTTGGTTTCAACGCAATGCTGCTTGGCATCTGCAGACGGGGGCGCGATTGTAGCGAGCAGCGTCGCGCCGCGCGTCGTCTCGTAAGATCTGCGCATGCTGGTGGTTCAAGGTTTGATTAAGCGCTTCGGTGCGCGCGTCGTGCTGAATGAACTTGCTCTTAATGTTGCCGCCGGAGAATACGTTGCCGTCGTCGGCGAGTCGGGCTCGGGTAAGTCAACGCTGCTCAATCTGATCGCGGGCCTCGATCCACCCGATGCCGGGATGGTCGCGGTCGGCGGCGACGATCTTGCCGCAATGAACGACGAGCGGCGCACGCTGACCCGGCGCGCGAAGCTCGGTTTTGTCTTTCAGTCCTTTCATATCCTGCCGCATCTGACTGTTGCGCAGAACGTCGAGCTGCCTTTGGTGCTGCTAGGCATTGTGCGCGCGGCGCGCACGGAACGCGTCGCCGAGCTGCTTGCAGCCGTCGGCCTTGGCGATCGCGGCGCAAGCATGCCGCGCGAGCTATCCGGTGGAGAGCTGCAGCGAATTGCGCTGGCGCGCGCACTGGTGCATCGACCCGCGCTAGTGCTCGCGGACGAGCCGACAGGCAACCTCGACCCGGACACCGCGCATGCGGTGCGAACGCTGCTGGCGCGCGAGATTCGTTCGCGCGGCGCGGGCGGCGTGCTGGTGACGCATTCCGAGACGGCCGCGCGCTCCGCCGATCGCATCATGGTGCTCGACCATGGCCGTCTGCGGCCCCGCGACTGACGATGTTGTGGCTCGCGTGGCATGCGCTCGGGGGCTATGCGCGGCAGCATCGCCTGCGTACTTTTGTGCAGATCATGGCCATTGCCGTGGGCGTTGCGCTCGGCTACGCCGTGCACCTGATCAACTCGTCGGCGTTGAACGAGTTTGCCTCCGCGGTGAGATCGGCCACGGGCCAGGCCGATGCTTCAATTACGGGCTCGACGGCAGGATTCGACGAGCAGGTGTTGGAGCGGGCGATTGCGCACCCTGCGGTCGAGCTTGCAAGTCCGCGTTTGAGCATTAGTGCAGCGGTTCTTGACACCGGCGCACCAACCGCGCCGCTGCTGACAATCATCGGTATAGATGCGTTTCGCGTGGCGGCGCTGTCGTCCAATCTTCTTCCAACACCCGCACGCACCGACTCCGTTGCCTTGCTTGACGATGGAATCTTTCTTTCACCGGCGGCATTACGCAAGTTCAAGGCCGATGTGGGCGATACCCTGAGCGTGCAGGTCACCGATCGTGTTGTCAGACTCAAAGTCGTCGGCACGCTGCCGGGTGCCGATGCTGAACAACTGCTTGGCGTAATGGATCTTGGTTTTGCGCAGTGGCGGCTGGATCGGCTCGGGATCCTCACTCGCATCGATTTGAAGCTCGCACCGGGTGCATCGCCGGCATCGGTGGCGCAATCACTGGCGCTGCCGCCGGGCGTGGCGTTGATTAGCACCGACACCGAAGCGACGCGCGTGTCCAACCTTTCGCGTGCCTATCGCGTCAACCTCAACGTGCTCGCGTTGGTCGCGCTGTTTACGGGGTCCTTTTTGGTGCTGTCCTTGCAGGCGCAAGCCACTATCGCTCGTCGCTCTCAGCTTGCGTTTTTGCGCGTGATTGGTGTGACGGCGCGTGCCGTTCAATCGCTGCTGATCAGCGAGGCGCTTTTGCTTGGCGCAATCGGCAGCGCGTTTGGGCTGGCGTTCGGCGCCGCACTTGCGACAGTCAGCCTGCAGTTGCTAGGTGGCGATCTGGGCAGCGGATTTTTCGCCGGCACTCAGCCTGAGATTGCGTATTCGCCAGCCTCACTGGCAACTTTCTTTGCGCTCGGCGTGGCGGCGTCGATCGCCGGCAGCTGGCTGCCGGCGCGCGACGCCGCGCGCACATCGCCTGCGCTCGCGATGAAGGCTGGCGCGGAGGAAGACGCCAAGCGGCTTGGCCGCGCGTGGCCCGGTGTCGCGTTGCTCGTGTTCGCAGCGATCCTC
>DATLMT010000167.1:0-2167 GCA_035537135.1 Burkholderiaceae bacterium
AAACACTCTGGGGATTTCTCGACTTGCACCGCGACCCGGTCGCCGCGCTTAAGCTTCAGCGAGTCGAACCAGTTGGCAATGCAGCCGCTCGCAAGATGCAAGTCGCGCCAGCTGTACGTCGAACCGCCAGGAGTTTCAATACAGGCATTGTCGAGATCACTCGGGTAGCGACACTCGATCGCCGCGTACAGGTTCGCGTTCGAGCTCATCTGCGCATTTACTTGCTGCTCACTTGCCCGTGAAGCTCGGCGGCCTCTTGGCTAGAAACGCGCGCACGCCTTCGTGGTAGTCGTGCGAATCGAGAAACGCGAAGCTCTCATCGAGTTCGTGCTGCGTGTAGTCAAGCCCGCGCGATTGAAAGCGACGGATGTTCGCCTTGTTCTGCCGCGCCGCCAGCGGTGAGCCGGCGGCGATGTGCGAGATCGCGAGCTGCAACTCGCTCTCGAACGATGCAGCGGGGACCACGCGTGTCACAAGGCGCCGCACTTCGGCTTCGTCGGCCGACAAGATGCGGCTCTCAAGCAGCATTTCGGCCGCGACCGCTGGCCCGACCAGCCGCAATAATGGCACCAGCTCGGGCAGAGCCAGCGGAAAACCGAGTCGGCCAATCGGCACGCCGAAGCGGGCAGTGTCCGAAGCAAGTCGGATGTCGCACAGCGACGCGATTTCCAATCCGCCGCCGACGCATACACCCTCGATTGCGGCGATCAACGGGATCGGGCAACGATCGACCGCAGCAAGCGCGTTGCCGATCGTCTCCAGGTGGTACTGGCGACCGCTTGAAGGATCGTGGCGTACGCGATCGAACTCATCGATGTCCGCGCCGGCCGCAAAGTTACCGCCGGCACCCCGCACGACGACGACACGCAGCGACTCAGCATCCCCGATCTCTTCGAACACGCGCGCGATTCCGTGCCACATCGCAACGCTGACCGCATTGAGCTTGCCCGGCGAGTCGAGCGTGACGGTGGCGACGCCACCGTCAACAAGAACGTCGACCTTGCCCGCCATTTGCTAATCGAGCTTCGCGCCCGACGCTTTTGTCACATCTGCCCAGCGCTTGATGTCGCCTGCCAGTAGCTTCGAGAACTGATCGGGCGTCATCGTCGCCGTTTCCGAGCCTTGGTTGGCCCAGATGTCGCGCAGCTCCGGGCTTGTGACAGCCTTGACGACTTCCGTGTGCATGCGATCGAGAATCTCTTTCGGCGTGCCTTTGACGCCCCAGATGCCGTACCAGGTGGAGACCACGTAGTCGGGCATTCCGACTTCCGCAGTGGTCGGCAGATTAGGAAATGCAGGATTGCGTTTCGGCGATGCGATTGCAAGCGCCTTGATGCGACCCGAACGAATGTGCTGCGCTGAGGATCCGAGTCCATCGAACATCATGTCGACATTGCCGGCGAGCAGATCGTTTAACGCCGGGCCTGCGCCGCGGTATGGAATGTGAATGATGAACGTCTTGCTTTGAATTTTAAACAGCTCGCCAGCAAGATGGTGCGAAGTACCGTTGCCGGCCGACGCGTAATTAAGCTTGCCGGGGTTCTTCCGAACGTAGTCAAGAAAGTCCTTGAAGTTATCGGCTTTGATGCGGGTCGGGTTGACGACGATTACCTGCGGCGGGTTGGCGACGACGGTCAGCGGCACCAGGTCCGTTTCAATGTTGTAGTCGAGCTTCGGGTAAAAACTGGGTGCGATCGCGTGATGGACTGCACCTAGAAAGAACGTATAGCCATCGGGAGCTGCCTTCGCCGCGATCGACGCCCCAACGGTGCCGCCCGCGCCGCCGCGATTGTCGATCACCACCGGCCGTCCGAGTTGCTTCGCCAACTGCACTGACAACGGCCGCGCGAACGCATCGGTGCCTCCGCCAGGAGGAAAAGGCACGACTAGCGTGATCGGCTTGTTGGGCCACGCCTGCGCGTGAACCGGCGACGTTGCGGCAGCGACCAATGCCGCAATAATGGCGATAACGACTTTCATGCTGTCTCCTGAAATCAAATCTGTAGAGGCCACATCTTCGCGTGAGGCTTCAACTACGTCACATCGGACTTATACCAATCGCTCCAATCGCGCGACCGCCTGCGCATGCACGACCTTACCTTCGAGAAATCGCTCGTGATACTCCTCGACCTTGGCGAGATCGTACAGATAGTTGACCATCAGCCCG